>NZ_JBQEMU010000006.1:0-224705 GCF_052044235.1 Flavobacterium sp. 22659 | reverse complement strand
TTTCTGGGTCTGTTCAATGTGCTCATAGTTCAAAGATATTTAAAATTCTTTAAAATTTTCTGTTTTCGTAAAATACAAAGCATCTTTGTAAAATACAATTTCAGAAGATTTTGAAAGCAGTAAAAATACAATTTTTCGGACAAGAAAAGATCTCAAAAACAAATTTGTATTTTGTGCGCATTCCTTAACACAAACTCAAATTACGAAATACTTATGTCTTTTAAGAATTTTTAACGCCGGGTTTTCTATAAAACAAATACCTTAAAACCAAAGTATAAAAAGCAAAAATCGAAGTTGTTAAAGTTCCTATTATAAAAAGAAACTCGGTCTGCGACAGAATGAAGAATTTATACGAAACACCAAAACCATGCAGCAAAATAACAGCAGCTATAAAAATTGCCCAGGTCGAAGAAAAAATAAAAGCTTTTTTAGCATTTTCCTGTCGCAGTTTTCGCTCAGAACTTTCATTTGCCTGCTCAATTTCAAATCTTTTTAATTCAATATATTCCGAATGGCTTTTCGGATCATAAGGTTTCATTAAATGATTTTCCTTTTCGGCTTCTTTGGTAACATCTTTCGGAATATTAATAATATCGTTTCCTAAAGCACTTTCGGGTAATTTTTCTGCCAGTGTTTTTTCCATTTAACTATCTAGTTTTTCCTTATAATATTCTTTAATAATATCATTGCCAATAATTACATTGTGCGTTCCGTCCCAAGTCTGCGACCACGGACTTCCCTCTTCATGCGTTAAAGCCGAAAGCTGTAATCCTGATAAACCTTTATAATTATTCCAGATTTTTTTTAGAAACTCTTTGTCTTCATGTTTCAATGGAGTTTTAGCCGAAATATTAATCAAAAACGGATCAACAGGATCTTTTCCAAACATTCGTATTTCGTAATACAAATCAGGAATAACCGAACCGTATTTCCAGGCCTGCACTTCATTATCGAAAAGAGGTTTTCCGGTAATTCCTAAATGCCAGCCGTGCGAAATGTAAGTAAGCTTGAGCAGTTTCATTGGGTCAAGTCCCTGACCTTCTTCTTCCGCCAGCTCAATAAAATATTTGGCTATATCAAAACAATTATACATTTGCTGTCTTTTAATTTCTCTTTTAACAAAACTAAGAAAAAGGAGATGAAATCCAAATTTGTAAAACTATATCTACAACATTTTTCTTTTTTGATTTTCAATGAATTGCCTCAAGCTTTAGCTGGAGGTAAATAAATCTATATTACAAAGGCTTTAGCCAAATTATAAAGTTTGGGTAAAGCCTTTTTATCCTAAACAAAAAACCTCCAGTTAAAACTGGAGGCAATTGATTTTATTTATCAACTTTATTCACTAGTCTAATTTTAGTAGACTGTACTATTGTTTTTTGATTTATACTTTCTTTCCGATCAAACTCAATTTCTAAATTTTGCATTCCTAAAGTTTCCAGAATATCTTTTGCTTTTTTTCTAACAATCATCCAATCCAGATTAGCTGCAAGTAAATCATCATTCCAAAAACTGACTGAATCTTTTTGATTCATATTATCAAAAAAATCACTCAAATCATTTAACTTTTCTATTTGTAAACTTGTCAGCCATTGAAATTCTAAATATAAATCTATAGAAAATTTATAAAAAGTATCAAAATCCTCTGCCATTTCACAACAGACTTCTCCAAAGCCAATAATTTCAACTTGTCTTTCAGAATTGCTTGAAAGAATTATTAAAGTTTTTATTAACTCTGAAAATCTCCAGTAAACAAGATTGATTTTATTGGTTAAATCAAACTTTCCATAATCTAATAAAGGATCAAATTCCATAATTACATTTTAAAAAACTGCCTCCGTTTTAAATGGAAGTAAACAAATGTATATAAAAAAGGCTTTAGCCAAAATTCAAAATTTTGGTTAAGACCAATCCAAATTAAAACAAAAAACCTCCAGTTAAAACTGGAGGCTATTGATATATTTAATTTGTGTAATTAGCGGCTATAAAAAATCAATGTTCTCCATATCCAATATCATCCATTTTACCGCTGAAAACACGATATTGAATAATAAAATAAATAATAACCAGAAACAAAGCGATAAAAAACCAGCTCAATCCGGCGCTTAATCCGTATTCATGAGCAGCGGTGTTGTAAATTGTTAACGATGGGTTTACATTATTGGTTGACGGCAGAACATTCGGGAAAATCGAAACAGCAGTTGAAGCAAAACCTCCCACTAAAAATAAAGTTGAAAATATAAATCCGTGACCGTCTTTTTTAAAGGAACGTACTTTAAATAAACCCGCAATGCCAACAAAAGTTAAAAGCGGGAAAAACCATAAAATAGGATTCTCAACAAAATTATGAAACGGTTTCGGCTCGATAAAATGCCAGATTTGTAACGATATACAAACTAAAACCAGCAAAACAATATTCAAAGCAAAAACCACTTTTTTTAGTTTTGGGTTCAACGATGAATTTGTTTTATAAATAATCCAGTTGGCACCGTGAATTGTTAGAGCAACTACACTCACAATTCCTAAGAAAAGTGTAAACCAGTCGATAATTCCCAATTCATTTGCCTGCGGACTAAAAGTTGGATTCCACAAAGGCAGAAAGAAAAAATGAGGTTCCTGAGTAGAAACGCCATTTTGAACCATTCCGAGATTGACACCGCGAACAATATTTCCTAAAGCAATTCCGAAGAATAAAGCCAAAAGCAGACTCGCAATCCCGAAAGCTTTGTCCCAAATACTTTCCCACATAGGATTATGAATTTGTCCGCGCATTTCAAGTCCGATGGCACGGAAAATCAAAAGCCATAAAATCATAATCAACGGCAGATAAAAACCGCTGAAAGAGGATGCATATAAAGTTGGGAAAGCAAAAAACAAAACACCTCCGGCTGCAATAAGCCAAACTTCATTGGCATCCCAAAATGGACCAATGGCGCTTGTAATTGCTTTTTTATCTCTTTCTGTATCAGCAAAAAATAAATGAATTATTCCTGCTCCAAAATCGTAGCCGTCTAAAACCAGATAAACAGCCAGGATTCCCATTAAAACTACGTACCAAAAAAATTCCATACTTATATTTTTTCTGATGAAAGGTCCACATTATGAGGGCCTTTATTAATAATTTTTCCAACTAAAAGCAAAAACAACATTCCCAGTAAAAGGTATAAACCAATAAAACCCAGTAATGTAAACAAGGTATTTCCGGATGAAACCGTTGGCGAAGCACCGGCTGCAGTTCGCATTAAATTGTAAACCAGCCACGGCTGTCTTCCTAATTCTGCCGTATACCAGCCTGTTGTATTGGCAATATATGGAAATGGCATCATGAACATCAAAGACCATAAAATCCATTTGGTTTGGAATAATTTCCCTCTGATTAATTGGAAAAGCGAAATCACCATTAATCCAATAAAAACCGTTCCAAGTCCTACCATAATATGATACGCATAATACAATCCCGAAATATTGGTTGGATGCAGATCTTCTTCAAACTGATCTAAACCTTTTATTTCCTGCTCCCAGTTTCCGTAAGTCAGGAAACTTAAAATATTTGGAACGGCAATTTTATTATCGAGTTTTTTGTCTTTTACGTCGGGCTGTCCTATTAAAACAATTTCAGAACCTTTTTTCTCGGTATGAAAAATTCCTTCCATTGCTGCAAAAGTTACAGGCTGATATTTTACAACATTTTTTGCCAGTAAATCTCCGGTTGGAACTGCTACAATTACACTCGAAATCAATCCGAAGATTACTCCCGTTTTTAGGAACAATTTCCCAAAAGAAACATTCTTCTTACTCAATATATAAAAAGCACCAATTCCTGCCACAACAAACGAACTCGTAACTAAAGAAGCTGCCTGATTGTGTAAATAAGAAGGCCAAAGCCAAGGATTAAGGAATAAAGCCTGAAAATTATTCAGAACAAATTTTCCGTTTTCCAGGATTTCATATCCAACAGGATTCTGCATCCAGGAATGTGTAGCAATAATTAAGTAACCACTGGCCCAGGAACCTATCATAATTAATAATCCGGTTACAAAATGCCATTTATGGCCAAGGAGTTTTTCTCCAAATAAAAATAATCCCAAAAAAGAGGATTCAAGAAAGAAAGAAAACATTCCTTCCATTGCGAGGGTCTGGCCTATGATTCCTCCGGTTAATTCGGAGAATTTTGCCCAGTTGGTTCCAAATTGAAATTCCATTGGAATTCCTGTTACCACACCCATTGCAAAATTGAGGGCAAAGATTTTCATCCAGAAATGGGTGGCGTGATTGTATTGTTCGTTATTAGTTTTTAAGTATTTCCATTTGAAGTAAACAATGATGAGCGAAAGACCCATTGTAAGCTGCGGAAAAAGATAATGAAAAGTAATGGTGAAGGCGAATTGCATTCGGTCATAAAAGAGCATTTCTTCCATAATGGTAATTTGTTTATGAAGTTCCACAAATTTAACCATTAGAACCCGAATTAACCTCCTTTAAAAAAAGTTTATCACCTGATATTTGTTAAACTTTTCAACAATTTAAAGAGTAGAAATGACACTTGTCATTTTTTTGAGTTACATACAGTTTGTCATTTCGACCGAAGGAGAAATCCCCTCAAATAACTCCGCAAAGTAAATCGCCAATCTTTGTCGAGCTTCTTGCGAAGATTTCTCCTTCGTCGAAATGACAAGATTATCTATAGATTTACGTGATAAAACATAACCCGCGGTTTCAACCTCGGGAACACAATGCATATCGATACGTTTCCTGCGGTTGAAACCGCAGGCTATGTTTGATTTTGATTGCCTGACTTTTATTGGTTATTTTTCTAAAATCCCTTTTTCTACACTTTCATTAATCAAACCTTCGGCGTAATTCCATATTGATTTTGAGCCTTCTTTTATGATACTTTTCTTTTCATAGACTTTATCATATCTCACTCCAAATTCTTTCCAGGTGCCGCCATTGTTAGACGTGTTTTGCAAAAGAGGTTCTAATCGGTCCATAGATCTGGCAAATTTAGCTTCGTTGGTTTCTCCCGCTTCAAATTCTTCCCAGATTGAAATAAATTCTTCGGCTTGATTTTTTGGCAGTAAACCAAAGATTCTGTTTGCGGCTAATCTTTCCTCATCAGTATTTGAGTGATTTTTTACTGTATCGTAAATAAAAACATCTCCCGCATCGATTTCTACAATGTCATGAATCAAAACCATTTTTACAACTTTCAAAACGTCAATAGTTTCATTAGAATGTTCTGCCAGAACAATTGCCATTAACGCCAGATGCCAGCTGTGTTCTGCATCATTTTCACATCTGTCGCTGTTGAATAATTTTGTTTTGCGCTGTATGTATTTTACTTTATCAATTTCTTTTATAAAAGCTATTTGATCAAATAAGTCTTTTGTGTTCATTTTCTTTTTTATTTTGAAATGACATTCGTCATATGCAAAATTAAAGCTTAAAGCGTAATTGCTCAAGTTTAAACACATTTATATTAAAGCATATGGCAAAATCCGCATTATTTTACACAAAAACCTAATTTCTGTAACATTAGTCACCTATTTTTTTAAAAAACAAAACTACCTTTGTATCCCATCATTTTACAACACCTATCATGAAAATAGAACAAATTTACACCGGATGCTTAGCACAAGGTGCATATTATATCACTTCAAATGGCGAAGCGGCCATTATTGATCCGCTTAGAGAAATACAGCCTTATTTAGATCGTTTAGAACGCGACGGAGTAAAGCTGCAATATATTTTTGAAACGCATTTTCACGCTGATTTCGTTTCAGGACACGTTGATTTAAGCAAAGAAACCGGAGCACCAATTGTTTACGGTCCAAATGCTGCCTGCGAATTTGACTGCATTTCTGCAAAAGACGGACAGGAATTTAAAGTTGGAAAAGTAACGATCAAAGTTTTGCACACTCCGGGACATACTATGGAAAGCACTACTTTTTTACTTATTGACGAAAATGGAAAAGATCACGCTATTTTCTCTGGAGATACTTTATTTATTGGCGATGTAGGCCGTCCGGATTTAGCTCAAAAAGCTTCTGGAATGACTCAGGATCAATTGGCGGGAATTTTATTTCATTCGTTAAGAGATAAAATCATGACGCTGGCTGATGATGTGATTGTATATCCTGCTCACGGTGCGGGAAGTGCCTGCGGAAAAAATATGAGTAAAGAAACGGTTTCGACTATTGGAAATCAAAAAGCTACAAATTATGCTTTGCGCGCTGATATGACCGAAACAGAATTTATAAAAGAAGTTACTGACGGATTATTACCTCCTCCGGCCTATTTTAGTATGAACGTTGCCATGAACAAACAAGGTTACGAAAGCTTTGAAACGGTCTTGCATAATGGAATGAAATCTATTAAAGCAGAAGAATTTGAGGCTGTGGCCGAAGAAACCGGAGCTTTGATTTTAGATACTCGTAAAAGCGGTGATTTTGCCAAAGGATTTATTCCGCAGTCTATTAATATTGGAATCAACGGTGATTTTGCACCGTGGGTTGGAACTTTAATTGGAGACGTAAAACAACCTATTATATTAGTAACCGAAGCTGGCTTAGAAGAAGAAACCGTTACGCGCTTAAGCCGTGTAGGTTTTGACTCAATTATTGGGCATCTTGAAGGCGGTTTTGAAGCCTGGGAAAAAGCAGGTTTTGAAATTGATACGGTAAACCGAATTTCAGCAGAAGAATTTGCCGGAAAATTTAATATTAAAGAAGACAAGGTTATTGATGTTCGTAAGGAAACAGAATATGAAGCAGAGCATATCGAAGATGCTTACAGCAAACCTCTAGCTTATATTAATGACTGGGTAAAAGATATTAACCCAAATGAACATTTTTTCCTGCATTGTGCCGGCGGTTACCGCAGTATGATTGCGGCTTCTATTCTTCAAGCACGAGGATTTAGAAATTTCAGCGAAGTTGACGGCGGTTTCGGAGCAATCTCAAAAACAAATATTCCAAAATCTGATTTTGTTTGTCAAAGCAAAACATTAAAAGCTTAAATTTTCACCATTAAGATATTAAGTTAATTAAGTTGAAATGCTTAATTTTTCTTAACCTTCTTTAAGAAGTTTCATTAAGTCAGATTGGCTTAATTTCCTTAATCCCTTAATGGTGAAAAACCAAAACACTTAATTTTAATTATGAGTATATTAGAAATTATAAGAGAACCATGGCCTTGGTATGTTGCAGGTCCGTTAATTGGATTAACAGTTCCAATTTTATTAATTATTGGGAATAAATCTTTTGGGATTAGTTCGTCTCTGCGACATATTTGTGCGGCTTGTATTCCGTCGAATATTTCATTTTTTAAATACGACTGGAAAAAAGAAAGCTGGAATTTATTCTTTGTTTTCGGAATATTTCTGGGTGGTGTAATCGCTGCGTATTTGTTATCTAATCCAAATCCAGTAGAAATTACTCCGGAACTTTCAGAACAATTGGCTTCTTACGGAATTACAGATCATACTGGTTTAGTTCCGGTACAGCTGTTTTCATGGGAAAGTTTGTTTACACTTCGCGGATTTATTATGATGGTCGCGGGCGGATTTTTAGTTGGTTTTGGAACACGTTATGCTGGCGGATGTACAAGCGGACATGCTATTATGGGAATTTCAAATTTACAATGGCCTTCAGTTGTAGCTACAATTTGTTTTATGATTGGCGGTTTTGTAATGTCACTTTTGATTTTACCATATATTCTTTCACTTTAAAATTTTTAAAATGAGCAATTTAGAAAATAAAAATACAGACAGCGAAGGAATCAACGCAAGTCATAAAAAAGAAACAGCATTTGCAAATCTTAAATATTTAATCGTTGGAATCTTTTTCGGAATTGTATTCGTAAAAGCCGAAATCATCAGCTGGTTTCGTATTCAGGAAATGTTTCATTTGCAGTCATTCCATATGTATGGTGTAATTGGAAGTGCAGTTGCGGTTGGAGTAATTTCAGTATTCCTAATTAAAAAATTAAACATCAAAACCCTTCAGGGCGAAAAAATCGAAATTCAGCCTAAAACTTTCAATAAAGGACAAATCTACGGAGGCCTGATGTTTGGTTTTGGATGGGCAATTACAGGAGCTTGTCCGGGGCCTCTTTTTGCTCAAATTGGTACTGGAGCAACAGTAATCGTGGTAACTTTGGTAAGTGCCATTGCAGGAACCTGGGTTTATGGTTTGATAAAAGATAAACTGCCTCATTAATTTTTTATATAATCCAAAAAATGAATTCTACTCAACAATTAGTTTTACGAAAAGCAGTTATTTCTGAAGTACCTGTTATTTGGGAAATACTTCAGAATGCCATTGAACAAAGAAGACTAGACGGAAGTACACAGTGGCAGGATGGTTATCCAAATGAGCTTACCATTAAAAATGACATTGAAAATGGTTATGGCTATGTGCTTACAGAAAATGAATCTATTTTGTGTTATGCAGCTATTATTTTTGGTAAAGATCCAGCTTACGAAAATATCGAAGGCAAATGGCTTAGCGACAGTGATTACACAGTAGTACACCGCGTAGCAGTTTCGAAATTGGCAAAAGGAAAAGGAATTGCCACAAAATTATTTGAAAAAATTGAAGGCTTATCTATTGAAAATAATATTTACAGCATAAAGGTAGATACTAATTTTGACAATGTTCCAATGCTGAAAATTTTAGACAAATTGAAATACACTTATTGCGGTGAAGTCTATTTAAGAGGCTCTGCAAGAAAAGCATTTGAAAAACTACTGCATTAAAATATAGTTCTCAAAATATTCGATAACCCGACAGATTTTAGAATCTGTCGGGTTTATTTTTTTAATAGTTAATTCATTCCGTAGGAATGTCTCATTGGTAGAATTGAATTTGAATTTCATTTGTACGTTCCGCAGGAACGTTTGATTAATGAACAAATACATAATAAACACCTGTCCTTACAAAGACACAATACAGAACGATATTTTTTTCTACCAATGACACATTCATACGGAATATTTCTTCATCAATTTTTAATTTCATTTCGTTAAGTTTGCTTTAAACAAAAAGTCCCGTAAAAAATATGAATCGTTCAGAGCAGTTACTAAAACTACAAAATACCGAAAATTGGGACGTAATAATTATAGGCGGAGGAGCCAGTGGTTTAGGAACTGCAATTGATGCTGCCAGCCGAGGTTATAAAACCATCTTACTTGAAGCTGTAGATTTTGCCAAAGGAACTTCCAGCAGAAGTACCAAATTAGTTCATGGCGGTGTACGATATCTAGCACAGGGAGATGTCCACTTAGTTAGAGAAGCATTAAAAGAGCGAGGTTTACTGGCACAAAATGCAAATCATTTGGTAAAAAATCAATCTTTTATTATTCCAAATTACCATTGGTTAAGCGGTTACTTTTACACCATTGGATTAAAAATTTATGATCTATTATCAGGAGGTTTAAGTTTGGGGAGTTCTAAATATCTTTCCAAAAAGAAAACTATCGAAATGCTTCCAAATGTAGAAGAAAACGGACTTGTAAATGGTGTTATTTATCATGACGGGCAATTTGACGATTCTCGTTTGGCTGTAAATCTGGCTCAGACTGCGGTAGAAAACGGAGCTTGTGTTTTAAATTATACAAAAGTTATTAATTTAATAAAAGATGATAAAAATCAAATCACCGGCGTTCAGGCAGTTGATCAGGAAACCGGAATAAACTATAACATAAAAGGTGCAGTTGTAATAAATGCAACAGGAGTTTTTACAAATGCCATCATGAAGCTAAACGATAAAGTTTACAAAAAATATATCGTGCCGAGTCAGGGAATTCATTTGGTGTTTGATAAATCTTTTCTCCCGGGCGAACATGCTTTGATGATTCCAAAAACAAAAGATGGAAGGGTTTTATTTGCTGTTCCGTGGCACAATCACGTTGTAGTAGGCACAACCGACACTTTAATAAAAAAACAAAGTTTAGAACCTATTGCTTTAGAGAGCGAAATTGAATTTGTTTTAGAAACAGCACAGCGATTCCTTGCCAAAAAACCAACAAGAGCCGATGTATTATCTGTTTTTGCAGGTCTGCGTCCGTTAGCTGCTCCAAAAGAAGAAGGCAAAAGCACAAAAGAAGTTTCCAGAAGCCATAAAATTATAGTTTCAGAAACTGGTTTAATAACCATAACAGGAGGAAAATGGACTACTTACCGAAAAATTGCCGAAGACATCATTGACAAAGCAATACTAAAAGGAAAACTTCCCAAAAAACCTTGTATTACGCAACACTTAAGCATTCACGGAAATAAGCCTACAACGACTCTTGATCGGGAAGATCACTTGTATATTTATGGTTCTGATATTGCAAAAATACTCCAGTTGCAAAAAAAAGAACCAGAATTAAAAGAAAAACTCCATCCTGATTATGAATTTACATTGGCAGAAATTGTTTGGGCTGTACGTTATGAAATGGCAAGAACTGTAGATGATATTCTGGCAAGACGTGTTCGATTATTGTTTTTGGATGCCAGAGCTGCAATTGAAGTATCTGAAAAAACAGCAAGGGTAATTGCAAAAGAACTTGGACATGATGAAAATTGGATCGCTAAGGAAATTGCAGATTTTAAAGCGACATCTAAAGGATTTTTTCTCTCAGAATTTCGATAAGCAGTTCAAAATCAAAGTACATTTTTAACTCCATCCGATTTATGGTTAAAAAATTAATCTTACAAAAATGCCTCAGCAATAAAAATATTTAAATCTGAACATTCTAGTTTAACATTAAGTTAAATATCAAAATATCAACTATTTAAATCTAAAAAATAAATTAACTTTAGGCATTAATAATTAATTATTTATACGGCTTTTTTTCATATTAACAAATAATTAACACAACACTTGTATATACAACTATTAAAAGTTATACATTTGTATATACAAATTATACACTTACGACTATGACAATTGAAGAGGTTATTAAGAGTACAGTTAAGATGGATAATGCGAAAAAAGTTATTCTGAACATTATGTACACACAAAATGTGATTCAGGATCATTTCAACGAGATAATGAAACCGTATGATTTGTCTGGAGAACAATATAATGTGCTGCGTATATTAAGAGGACAAAAAGGAAATCCTGCTAATATGTGTGTTATACAAGAACGTATGCTGGCAAAAACAAGTAATACAACACGATTAGTTGACAAATTATTACTTAAGGAACTGGTAACAAGAAACGTTTGTCCGGATAATCGCAGAAAGATTGAGGTGCTGATTACACAAAAAGGACTTGATGTTTTAAAAGAATTAGACCCGAAAGTAGATGCGCACGAGCGTGCATTTGCCGAGAATATAAGTCCTGAAGAATTAGAATTATTAAATAAATTATTAGAAAAATACCGAACCCAACAAAATTAACATTATGAGCACATTATTAGACAATCTAAAATGGAGGTATGCAACAAAGAAGTTTGATGCAACAAAAAAAATATCTGCTGCAGATTTAAATACTTTAAAAGAAGCTGTAAGATTAGCTGCTTCTTCATACGGATTACAACCTTATAAAGTAATTATTGTAGAAAATCCAGAAATTAGAGAAAAGTTAAAAGCAGCAGCTTATGGACAAACTCAAATTACTGATGCTTCGCAATTATTCATTTTTGCAAACGACTTAAATGCAGGACCAGAATCTGTTGCTGCTTACATTAAAAACATCAGCGAAACAAGAGGTGTTCCTGCTGAAGCTTTAGGCGGATTTGCTGACATGATAAATGGCGTAATTTCAAACTTATCACAAGAAGCTAAAAACATCTGGACAGCAAAACAAACTTATATTGCTTTAGGAACTTTATTAGCTGCTGCTGCAGAATTAAAAATCGATGCTACGCCAATGGAAGGGTTTAATCCTGCTGCGTTTAATGAAATCTTAGGTTTCGACAAATTAGGTTTAAACGCTTCGGTTATTGCAACTGTAGGTTACAGACATGATGAAGACGATACGCAGCACTACAAAAAAGTTAGAAAATCTCACGAGGAATTATTTATCACTATATAATTATTTACAAATCTAAATTCAATTTTAACAACATGAAAAATTTAAAAACAATTGCAATTGCATTATTCGTAGCTGCTGCTGGTATTTCAGTAAACGCACAAACTAAAAAAATCGACGTAAAAGCTTCTACTATTAAATGGGTAGGTAAAAAAGTAACTGGAGAGCACTCTGGAACTGTAAACTTTAAAGACGGTGCTGTAGTTTTCAAAGGAAAAAAATTAACAGGTGGTTCATTTACTGTTGATATGACTTCATTAACAGCTACAGATTTAACTGGAGAATACCAAGGAAAATTAAACGGTCACTTAAAAGCTGACGATTTCTTTGGAACTGATAAATTCCCAACTTCTAAATTAGTTTTCAAAACTATTGGTTCTAAATCTGCTGACGTTTATACTGTAACTGCTGATTTAACTATTAAAGGAATTACTAAACCAGTAACTTTTGATATCACTGTAAACGGAAACACTGCAACAACTGCTTTCAAAGTTGACAGAACTAAATACGATATTAAATACAACTCTGGTAACTTCTTCGAAAACTTAGGAGACAAAACTATCAATGACGATTTCGAATTAGCAGTGTCTTTAAAATTCTAATTAAGGCTTACTAATTCATATTATAAGAAAAACCCCGGCAGTTTAATTCTGCCGGGGTTTCTTTTTTCTATTACTTTTCATAAAAATAACGTTCTTAATACTATAATAACACTTTCATAACAACCATCCCCGTATTGATTAACATACGGCCTCTAATTTTGAGGAAAATAAAAACTCAAAAACTAGAAACTCAAAATTATAGTTATGAAAACAAAATTACGAATTGTATTTTTCGCTCTGATTACCAGCTTTTTTATACACGCCCAGCAGCAGCCAAAAGGAATTATTGGAACTACAAACTGGATGAACAATTGGACAAATTTTAAACCAGCCATAAATGAATATAACGAAGCAACTAATATAATTGCCGGAACAATTGATAAAGATACCCGCTTAGTTAAGCGTAATACGTATCATTTAGTTGGTGTTGTGTATGTTACCAATAATGCTACTTTAACCATAGAACCGGGAACAGTAATTCGAGGCGATGATAAAACCTGCGGTACTCTTGTAATTACAAACGGAGCAAAAATTATGGCTGAAGGTCTTGAAACTGACCCAATTGTTTTTACATCAGAAAATGAAAAAAACAATAGAAAGCCAGGTGACTGGGGCGGGATTATTATTTTAGGAAAAGCGCCTATAAATACTTTGGGAGGCATTCACACTTTACCTTTTGATCTAGAACCAACTTTAAATCATTATGGAGGTCAGGACCCAGAAGACAATTCTGGAGTTATGAAATATGTTAGAATTGAATATGCAGGACGAAAATTAAGTGCTTCTAAGGAATTAAACGGACTTTCTTTAGCCGGAGTGGGAAGAAAAACAGTTTTAAGCAACATTCAAATCAGTTTTTCAAATGATGATTCTTTTGAATGTTATGGAGGTGACCTGAATATGAGTAACTTAATCTCATACAGAACAACTGATGATGATTTTGATTTTACACAAGGTGCACAAATCAATATTACTAACAGTATTGCTGTTCGTCATCCGTTCTCATCAGATATCTCAGGATCAAGATGTTTTGAAGTAGATTCATACGATAAAGTTCAAAATACAGATATGAGCAAAAAAATGACCAAAATTAATGCTTCAAATATCACTTTAATAAATTTAGAAGAAAACAATCAGGGCTTGGTTAGGGAATCTATTTATGTAAGAGAAAATACATTTTTTAACTTAAACAATAGTATTGTTTCTGGTTTTTCGCCTTTTGTTTTATTAGAAGGAAATATTGGAAACGGAAATGAAAACTTAGCAAAAATGAGTTTTAAAAATACCATAGTTAACAATTGTAACGGAGGAATTACGAGCGAATCATCAAGTTCAGATGCATCAATTCAAAACTTTTACAATCCAAATTCTGGTCTTGAATACACAAAAATGAAAAATATAGAATTGTTTATAACGCCAAACATCAAAGGAAATCCAGATTTTAGAGCAAACGTAAACAACACGCTGGCAATTGGAAATTAAGCTTTTAGTCAAAAGTTAGAATTTAAAATTTAACAAATTTCAAAGATTAGAAAAGTTTTTTTTGAAAATTTATGTATTCTAATTCAAATTACATTTATATCTTTGTCACATCAAAATAAAGAAATGAGAACAATAATGAACAATACTTGGTGGTGGAACAATTTACGTCAAACGTCGTGAACGAAGCTTCCTATGGTATTTTCAAAACTATAAATATAAAAGGCTTGTCATCACGACAAGCCTTTTTTTTTGGCCGGAACTTTAACAGAAAAATATATTAAAACTAAAAAACAACATACATTGAAACCGTTTATACTCAACACACATTACAAACAAATTCTGGCAGATACCATTACGCCGGTAAGTATTTATTTTAAAATAAGAGATAAATTTCCAAATAGTTTATTGTTGGAAAGTAGTGATTATCACGGAAACGACAATAGTTTCTCATACATCTGCTGTAACCCTATTGCAACAATAAAAATTGAAAACGAAACCATTTCAAAAACTTTTCCAGACGGAACTTCAGAGCAAAGTACAATCGATGCTTCAACCAATATTCCAGAAGTAATTCAGGAGTTTTCAAATCAATTTAAATCAGAAAAAAACGATTTTAAATTCATTAATAATGGTTTATTCGGATACATTTCTTACGATGCTGTCCGCTACTTCGAAAAAGTTTCAATTGCCAAAAAAGACAATGCAACTTCAATTCCTGATGTATTTTATGCAGTTTACCAAAACATAATTGCGATTAATCACTTTAAAAATGAGGCTTATATTTTCTGTCACAGTGTTGACGGAAGAAATAACATTTCTGAAATCGAACAATTATTGCAGTCAAGAAATATCGCTTTATACAAATTCACTAAAGAAGGTGAAGGTTTCTCTAACCTAACAGATGAAGAATTCAAACACAATGTAGCTTTAGCAAAAAAACACTGTTTTCGCGGCGATGTTTTTCAATTGGTTTTATCACGTCGTTTTACACAAGGTTTTAAAGGTGATGAATTTAATGTTTACAGAGCTTTACGAAGCATCAATCCTTCTCCTTACCTATTCTTTTTTGATTATGGAGATTTCAAAATATTTGGTTCTTCACCCGAAGCACAAATTATTGTAAAAAACAGAAAAGCAGAAATTCATCCAATCGCTGGAACTTTCAAAAGAACAGGAAATGACGAACGCGATGCGCTTTTAGCAAAAGAACTTTCTGAAGATAAAAAAGAAAACAGCGAACACGTAATGCTGGTAGATTTAGCCAGAAATGATTTAAGCCGCAACGGACATGATGTAAATGTAGAAAAATACAGAGAAGTTCAGTTTTTCTCTCATGTAATTCATTTAGTTTCAAAAGTTACAGGACATTTACATGACAAAGCTACAACTATGCAGGTCGTTGCAGATACTTTCCCGGCAGGAACATTAAGCGGTGCGCCTAAACACAGAGCGATGCAGTTGATTGAAGATTACGAAAAAACAAATCGTAATTTTTACGGAGGTGCAATTGGAGTAATGGATTTTGACGGAAACTTTAACCATGCAATTATGATTCGAACTTTCCTTTCAAAAAATCATCAATTGCATTGCCAGGCTGGTGCCGGAATCGTAGCGAGTTCTGACGAAGAAAGCGAAATGCAGGAAGTTTATAATAAATTAAGAGCCCTAAATACAGCGCTTGAAATGGCGGAAAATATTTAGTCGCCAGTCGCGGTTTTCAGTCGCAGAACTTGAAACCTGAAACAATAAAAAAACAAACCATAAAAACCACAAACCATGAAAAAAGCAGTATCAATTTTAGTTTTAATCATTGCCATGACATCTTGTAATTCAGAGAAAAAACACAATCCGATTGAAGGAACCTGGCGTCTTATATCAGCAGAAACGACAGAAAAAGATTCAACTTTTTCTACTTTCAATTCAAAAACAAAAATGATTAAAATTATAAATGAAACGCATTTTGCTTTTTTCAATCATGATTTAAATAACGGAAAAGATTCAACAAATGCAGTTTTCTTTGGAGGAGGCGGGAAATACACCTTAAAAGACAGCACATATACAGAGTATCTGGAGTTTTTCAATAACAGACAATGGGAAAACAACAAATTTGAATTTACAGTAAAAGTTAAAAACGACACATTGATTCAAAAAGGAATCGAAAAAATAGAAAAGTTAGGAGTAGACCGAATTATTACTGAAAAGTACGTTCGAGAAAAATAAATAAAAAAACAGCTGGGAGTCACGGTTTTCAGTCGCAGTTAAAAACCTTAGCAACTTAGAACCTTAGCAGCTTAGAACCTCAAAGAAAATGAAAAAAATATTAGTTATAGACAATTACGATAGTTTCACTTATAATTTAGTACACTATCTGGAAGATTTAAACTGCGAAGTAACCGTTTATAGAAATGATGAATTCGAAATTGACGAAATCGCTTCTTTTGATAAAATATTACTTTCTCCAGGTCCCGGAATTCCAGATGAAGCAGGTTTACTAAAAGCAGTAATCGAAAAATACAGTCCTACAAAAAGTATCCTTGGAGTTTGTTTAGGACAACAGGCTATCGGAGAAGTTTTTGGCGGAACACTTTCTAACCTTGATAAAGTATACCATGGTGTCTCGACAAATGTAAAAACGGTAGTTTCAGACGAAATTTTGTTTGAAGGCTTAGGAAACGAATTTGAAGTTGGAAGATACCATTCATGGGTTGTCGATGCAAATTTACCTGATGATTTAGAAGCAACTTCGGTAGACGAAAACGGGCAGATTATGTCTTTACGACACAAAAATTATGATGTAAGAGGCGTTCAGTTTCATCCGGAAAGTGTTTTAACCCCAAAAGGAAAAAGGATTTTAGAGAATTGGATTAACAGCTAGTCGAAAGTTTTAAAGTCGAAAGTCATAAAGTCAAAAAAGGTCTTTCGCTATTTTAAAACTAAAAAACACAAGAAAAAAAATGAATTACAAAGTCAAGGACTTTAAGACCTTCGACTTTAGACTTTAAGACTAAATTTCAATGAAAACTATATTAAACAAATTAATCAACCACGAAGTGCTTTCTAAAGAAGAAGCAAAAAACGTATTGATTAATATTTCAAGCGGTCAATACAATCCAAGTCAGATTTCGGCATTTTTGACTGTTTTTATGATGCGAAGCATTACGATTGACGAACTTTCTGGCTTTCGCGAAGCTTTATTAGAATTATGTATTCGTATCGATTTATCTGCATATAACACAATCGATTTATGCGGAACAGGCGGTGATGGAAAAGATACCTTTAATATTTCGACTTTAGCCTCTTTTGTAGCGGCAGGAGCTGGAATAAAAGTGGCAAAACATGGAAATTACGGTGTTTCTTCTATTTCAGGATCAAGCAATGTAATGGAAAAAATGGGAATTAAATTCAGTAATGATCCTTCATTTTTAGAAAAATGCATCGATCAGGCAGGAATCTGTGTTCTGCACGCTCCCCTGTTTCACCCAGCAATGAAAAACGTTGGACCAATCAGAAAAGAACTGGCAGTAAAAACTTTCTTTAATATGTTAGGTCCAATGGTAAATCCATCATTTCCACAAAATCAGCTCGTTGGAGTTTTCAACTTAGAACTGGCAAGAATGTATGCCTATTTATACCAAAATACCAATGTAAATTTCACAATCCTGCATTCGCTTGACGGTTATGATGAAATTTCCCTAACCGGGCCAACAAAAATTATTACCAGCCACATGGAAGGAATGATAAAACCAGAAGATTTTGGCATTCGTCTTTTATCTCAAACTGAAATTGAAGGCGGAAAAACCATTGAAGAATCAGCCGAAATTTTCACCAATATTATTTCAGGAAAAGGAAACGAAGCACAAAATAATGTTGTTTGTGCCAATGCAGCAATGGCAATTGCAACAGTTACAAAATGTTCTCCTCAAGAAGGATTTGAATTAGCAAAAGAAAGTTTATTCTCAGGAAAAGGGTTAAAAGCTTTACAAAAATTACAGGAATTATCACTTTAAAAAAAGCTTTGTATCTCAGTATCTTAGAATCTTAGCACCTTAAAAAAATGAATATTTTAGATAAAATAATAATAGATAAAAAACGAGAAGTTATTCTAAAGAAATCCATTATTCCGGTTTCTCAGCTGGAAGCTTCGGTCTTTTTTAATAAACAAACTATTTCTTTAAGTCAGAAATTAAAAAACAGCAATTCTGGAATTATCGCAGAGCACAAACGTCGTTCACCTTCAAAATCAATCATCAACAACAATTTTACAGTTGAAGAAGTCGTAAAAGGATATGAAAATGCTGGTGCCTGCGGAATTTCGGTTTTAACAGACGGGAAATATTTTGGTGGCTCTTTAGACGATTTACTTTTAGCCAGAGCAAGCGTAAACATTCCGCTTTTGCGAAAAGAATTTATTGTAGACGAATATCAGATTTTAGAAGCAAAAGCACACGGAGCTGATTTAATTCTATTAATCGCAGCGGTTTTAACCCGTGAAGAAATCAAATCTTTATCTGAATTTGCCAAAAAACTAGGTTTAGAAGTTTTACTGGAAGTTCACAATCAGGAAGAATTAGAAAAATCGATTATGCCAACTTTAGACATGATTGGCGTTAACAACAGAAACCTGAAAACTTTTGAAGTAAGTCTGGATTTCAGTAAAGATTTAGCATCGCAAATTCCGGACGATTTTGTAAAAGTATCCGAAAGCGGCATTTCATCAATCGAAGCCATTCAGGAACTAAAACCATACGGTTACAAAGGTTTCTTAATAGGAGAAAACTTCATGAAAACCGACAACGCCGGACAAGCAGCTGTTGACTTTATAAGTCAGCTGTAAGCCGTAAGCTATTAGCAAAAAGTAAATAAAAAAATCAGCACAAAGCAAAAAGCCTAAAGCCTATTGCCTAAAGCTTAAAGCAGTATAAAAAAAATGAAACTCAAAATATGCGGTATGAAATATCCTGAAAACATTCTCGAAGTAGGTGCACTCCTGCCCGATTATATGGGATTTATTTTCTGGGAAAAATCCGCACGATATTTTAATGGAACTATTCCTGAACTTATAAAAACAGTCAAAAAAGTAGGCGTTTTTGTAAACCAAAGTCTGGAAGAAATTTTAGAAAAAGTCGTAAAACACAATTTACAAGCCGTTCAGTTACACGGAAATGAATCGGTTGAATTTGTATCACAACTAAAAAAACAATTATCAAAAAAAATCGAAATCATAAAAGTATTTTCAGCCGATGAAAATTTTGATTTTGAAATCATAAAACCTTTCGAACCATTCTGCGATTATTTTCTATTTGATACAAAAGGAAAACTACCCGGCGGTAATGGAACAACTTTCGACTGGAGCATATTAAAAAAATACAATTCGAAAAAGCCTTTCTTTTTAAGCGGCGGTATTGGAATGAAAGAATTAAAAGCCATCGAAGAAATTTCAAAAAGCAGTTTACCTATTTATGCAGTCGATGTAAATAGTAAATTTGAAATTGAACCAGGGCTGAAAAACAGAAATTTATTTAGCAATTTCAAACGAAAATTTGATGTTGCCAACTTTTAAAATTTAAAAAAATGAGTTTTAACGTTAACGAAAAAGGATATTACGGTGAATTTGGAGGAGCTTACATTCCAGAAATGTTATATCCGAATGTAGAAGAACTACGCCAAAAATACTTAAGCATAATGGACGAACCTGATTTTAAGGCAGAGTTCAACCAATTGCTAAAAGATTATGTAGGACGCCCTAGTCCGTTGTATTTTGCAAAACGCTTATCTGAAAAATACAATACAAAGGTTTATCTAAAAAGAGAAGATTTAAACCATACCGGAGCGCATAAAGTCAACAACACAATCGGGCAGATTTTATTAGCAAAACGTTTGGGTAAAAAAAGAATTATTGCCGAAACCGGTGCGGGTCAGCATGGTGTAGCAACTGCAACAGTCTGCGCACTAATGGGAATTGAATGCATCGTTTATATGGGAGAAATTGACATTGCGCGTCAGGCACCAAACGTTGCGCGTATGAAAATGCTTGGCGCTGAAGTTCGTCCGGCTCTTTCGGGTTCAAGAACCTTAAAAGACGCTACCAACGAAGCAATTCGTGATTGGATTAATAACCCTGTAGACACACATTATATCATTGGATCGGCAATTGGACCGCATCCTTATCCTGATATGGTAACACGTTTTCAGAGTATTATCTCAGAAGAAATAAAATGGCAGTTAAAAGAAAAAGAAGGACGCGAAAATCCTGATTATGTTGTTGCCTGCATTGGCGGCGGAAGTAACGCCGCAGGAACGTATTATCATTTTCTGCACGAACCGCAAGTTGGAATTATTGCTGTTGAAGCTGCCGGAAAAGGTGTTGACAGCGGACACAGTGCTGCAACCAGTAAACTAGGAAAAGTTGGTGTTATTCACGGTTGTAAAACGCTTTTAATGCAGACGCCAGACGGGCAAATTACTGAACCATATTCGATTTCTGCCGGACTTGATTATCCTGGAGTTGGGCCTTTACACGCGCATTTAGCACAAACCGGACGCGGCGAATTTTTCTCTGTAACAGATGATGATGCTATGAATGCAGGTTTGCAGCTGACAAAACTAGAAGGAATTATTCCTGCTATTGAAAGCGCTCATGCATTTGCAGTTTTGGATCAGAAAAAATTCAAACCAGAAGATATAGTAGTGATCAGTCTTTCTGGACGTGGAGATAAAGATTTAGATAATTATATTGATTACTTTAAATTGTAATAAAAATTGTAATT
Source organism: Flavobacterium sp. 22659 (assembly GCF_052044235.1). Lineage (NCBI taxonomy): Bacteria > Pseudomonadati > Bacteroidota > Flavobacteriia > Flavobacteriales > Flavobacteriaceae > Flavobacterium > Flavobacterium sp. 22659. The sequence goes on along the minus strand of NZ_JBQEMU010000006.1, from coordinate 203,830 downwards.
TGGACGTTGGTTTTTAAAATCGCTAACGCAAACAATAACAAGAAAAATCATAATTATGGAACTATTATTTTCATACGGAACTTTAAGATCAAAACAAATTCAAATGCAGATTTTTAATAAAGTTTTAAGCGGAACACCAGACCAAATACTGGGTTTTAAACTTAAGAGTTTACAAATAGAAGAAGAATTTGGAATGGCAGATTATGTTGTTGCAGTACCAAGCGAAAATCTGGAAGACATTATACATGGTGTTGTTTTTGAAGTTTCTAGTCAAGAAATGTTAAAAGTAGATCAATTCGAGTCTAACTCATACAAAAGAGTTCAAGTAAAATTAAAATCAGGAAGAATTGCCTGGGTTTATACAGAAAACAAATAATTAAAAATGATTCTAGCGGCAGCACAGACCAAACCTAAACGAGGCAATATTGCTTCAAATTTATTAGACCATTACAAACTCATTGAATTGGCGGCTCAAAATGGAGCACAATTAATAGCTTTTCCTGAAATGTCAATTACAGGATATGAAAGAGAAAATGCTTTGGAACTGGCTTTCGCCGAAGATGATTACAGAATAGATCACCTGAAAGATTTAGCGACGGACAATAATATTATCATTATTGCCGGCGCTCCAATCTTAATTGAAAATCAATTATTTATTGGTGAATTTATTATTTCTCCCAACGATTCGGTTTCTATTTACACGAAACAGTTTTTGCATGAAGGCGAAGATGAATTTTTCCAGTCTTCGTTTGACAATAATCCGATGATTACAATTGAAGATCAAAATATTTCATTTGCAATTTGTGCTGATATTGACAATCCGAAGCATCCTGAAAACGCAGAAAAAAATAATGTCGACATTTATATTGCCAGTATTTTCTTTTCCCCAAACGGAATCCCGAATGCTTACAGAGATTTAAAACATTATGCTGAAAAACATAAAATGAATGTTTTGATGTCAAATTTCAGCGGTGAATCATGGGGTTCTCCATCGGCTGGACAAAGTGCTTTCTGGAATAATAAAGGAGAATTGATCGGGCAAATGAATGATTCTGACTCTGGATTATTATTGGTTGAAAAACAAAATGATAATTGGAATAGCACTATTTTAAAATTTTAAAAATTGATACCAGAGTTAGATAGATTACAAAGGTTTTTTCATGCAGATTTAGCAGATTTTATTAGATTTCATTAAAAAAAATCTGCGCGAATCAGCTTAAATCAATTTAAATCTGCGTGAAATATTTTTCAAATAAACTTAATATACCTACAAGGTTTTGAAAGCCTTGCAGTAGAAAAACATATCAAAATGAACAGAATAACTCAAAAATTACAAGAAGATAAAAAGATCCTTTCGATCTATTTTTCTGCGGGATATCCAAACTTAAATGATACGGTGCAGATTATTCAGGATTTAGAAAAAAACGGAGTTGATTTAATAGAAATTGGACTTCCTTTTAGTGATCCTTTGGCAGACGGGCCAACTATTCAGGCGAGTTCTACACAGGCACTTCATAACGGAATGACAACTCAAATTCTTTTCGATCAGCTGCAAAACATCCGCGAAAGCGTAAAAATTCCATTAATCATTATGGGATATTTCAACCCGATGTTACAATACGGCGTTGAAGCTTTCTGCAAAAAATGTGCTGAAATTGGTATTGATGGTCTAATCATCCCAGATCTTCCGGTTGATGTTTATGCAGATGAATACAAAGCCATTTTCGAAAAATACGGTTTAATTAATGTATTCCTAATTACACCTCAAACTTCAGATGAACGTATTCGTTTTATCGACAGCGTTTCAAACGGATTTATTTATATGGTAAGTTCTGCAAGTGTTACAGGATCACAAAGTGGTTTTGGAGATGTTCAGGAAACCTATTTTGAAAGAATTTCAAATCTAAATTTAAAAAATCCTCAAATTGTTGGTTTTGGAATTTCAAATAAAGAAACTTTTAACCAAGCCACTAAATATGCAAAAGGAGCTATTATTGGAAGTGCTTTTATCAAACATTTAAGTGAAAGCGGCAGTGGGAAAATTGAAGAGTTTGTTGGAGAGATTCGATAATTAAATGTAAATTACACGGCATTTTAATTTTAGCAGCCCGTGTTATGTTCCAATATTCCATTAAAAAAATAGTCTTTCTATTTTTCTTAAATTTTATATTTTGTATGGTATATGCACAGGAAAATTCTTCATTGCATATACCTACAAAACAAGATACATTAAATGGTTCAATTACTCCAGAACGAATTTGGTGGGATATTCAACATTACGATCTTACCATAAAACCTGATTACAATACCAAAACGATTTCAGGAAAAAACATAATCGAATACAATGTGATTCAGAAAAAACATGCTGGTTTAATGCAGATTGATCTTGTTGCTCCGCTTAAAATCGACAGTGTTTTTCAAAAAGGGAAAAAGATAAATTATACACAGAATGAAAATATCTGGTATATAAAACTTCCCAAAAATCTTCTTTCTAAAAAAAACAAAATCACTATTTATTATTCTGGAAAACCTACAGAATCTATCAAACCGCCATGGGACGGAGGTTTAGTCTGGGCAAAAGATTCTTTAAATCGTCCATGGATTTCTGCTGCCTGCCAATACAAAGGAGCCAGTTTATGGTATCCTTGCAAAAATGCTTTATACGATGAACCTAATAAAGGAGCAAGTATTAATATTATTACGCCAGATAGTTTAACAGCAATTGGAAATGGAAGATTAAAAAGCAAAATTAAAAACGCTGATAATACTTCGACTTATAAATGGGAAGTAAAAAACCCTATTAACCATTACGGGATTAGTTTTTATATTGGAAATTATGTAAATCTTCAAGATACTTTTAAGGGCGAAAAAGGTCCTTTAAGCATAGATTTTTGGGTTTTAGATTACAATAAAGAAAAGGCAGAAAAACATATGATTCCTGAGGTAAATATTACCTTGAAATCTTTAGAACATTGGTACGGCCCCTACCCTTTTTATGAAGACGGTTTTAAAATGGTTGATGCTCCTTATATAGGAATGGAACATCAAAGCGCTGTTGCCTACGGCAGTTCGTATAAAAAAGGAACAAACAAAAAAGGCGGCGATATTTCGAATACAGGGTGGGGTAAAAAAACAGATAAAATTATCGTTCATGAAATAGCTCATGAATGGTTCGGTAATAATATTACAGCAGGCGATATTGCCGATAGATGGATTCAGGAAGGATTTGCCGGTTTAGGCGAAGAACTCGTAATAGCTGATTTATGCGGTAAACAAGCTGGAAATGAATTTATGAATGGCCGATTCAGAACAATAGAAAATGATAAACCTGTTATTGGCCGATACGGAATAAACGAGGATGGAAGCAGTGATAATTATGTAAAAGGCTGGGCAGTCATGCACATGATTGCTTCTATTATAAATGATGATGAAAAATTCCGAAATATATTGCGTGGTTTAAATCGGGATTTTCATAATAAAGTTGTTACAACACAGGAAATTGAAACTTATATAAGCACTAAATCCGGTATTAATTTTCAATACCTGTTTGATCAATATTTGAGAACAAATAAAGTTCCTGTTTTAGAATATCAATTTAAAAATGGAGTTCTTAATTATCGCTATTCAAATTGTAATAACGACTTTGCTATGCCTGTTAAAACAAACCTGATAAAAGATAACTGGTTACGTCCTACTGTTTCATGGCAATCATTAAAAGCTGAAAATCAAGATACTGCAACAGAATTAAAAATAGACATTAACTTTTACATTACACTTTTAAAGGTCGACTAATCAAAGGAAAAACTACTTTTAAAGGCATAAAACTACTACACCGTTTTATGTTAATATTATGTTAAAATAAAATTAAACAAGCGTTTAAATTAAACAACTGTTTAATTTTGCATCCGATTAGAAACAATACCATGTCACAGATCGAATTAAACGACAAAAAAATTCAAATACTTAACGTTGCAGAAAAGCTGTTTTCTGAGAAGGGATTTGAGGGGACATCTATACGGGACATTTCAAAAGAGGCAAAAATTAACATTGCTATGGTTTCGTATTATTTTGGTTCAAAAGAAAGACTTCTGGAAGCTTTAATTCTTTACAAAACTGTTGATTTAAAATTACAACTCGAAAACTTATTACAAGAAAACATTGAACCTCTTGATAAAGTCAATAAATTAATCGAAATTTACGTTAACAGAATCTGCCTTAACAAAGGGATTTACAGGGTTTTACATTTTGAACTTTACAACAAAAAGAGAGAAAAAAGCCTGCAGGCATTTACTGAACTTAAAAAAGGAAATTTAAAGTCAGTTGAAAGCATTATCAAGCAGGGTCAGGATCAGGGAGTTTTTAGAAAAGATGTTAATATCCAACTTATTACACCAACCATTATCGGCACCTTTTTTCACTTTCATATGAACCGTTCATTCTTTGAAGAATTATTGGGGTTAAAAACAGAAGAAATGTTTAACAATTACATTAACAACGATCTAAAAAAGCACATTCAACAAACTATAAAAGCGCTACTTGTTTATGAAAATTAGTCAATTAATGCTCTTTGGAGTTTTCTTTATCGGAATTTCTTCAATAGAAGCACAAGAAAAAACAAGTTTAACTTTAGATGAAGCCGTAAAAATGGCCTGGGAAAAAAGTAACGAAGTTACGCTTGCCAACACTAAGGTAAACTCGAAAAAATACGAATTACAATCGGTTAAGAATAACCAATATCCTGATTTAAAAATTTCCGGACAATATCAGCGTCTTACAAAAGCCTCGATTGATATGCCAGGTCAGGGTGAAGGTGCTTCTTTGGCATCTCCAGATCGCGCGATGCTGGGAATGGCAAATTTAAGCCTTCCTATTTTTGCCGGATTTAAAATCCAAAGCAGTATCGACGCATATGAAAGTTTATACGAAGCTGAAAGCGTTAACGCAGCAAAAACAAAAGAGGATGTTGCTTTAAAAGTAATCACCTACTATACAGCTTTATACAAAGCACAAAAAACTTTGGACGTTTTAAATGAAAACCAAAAAAGTGCAAAACAGCGTGTTACGGATTTTATTGAATTAGAGAAAAACGGAATTATTCCGAGAAATGATTTATTGAAAGCCCAATTATTGGTTTCAAAAACACAATTATCAATTGATGAAGCTAATAATAATATCAATAACATTAACTTTTATCTAACGACATTACTTAAATTAGAGCCATCTGTAAAAATTCAGGTTAATGAAGATGATTTCTTTAATTTAAAAACAACCAATGCACCAACATCTGATGCTTTGGCACTTGAAAACAGAAAAGACTTAGAAGCTATTCGTTTACAGCAGAGAGCTTCTGAAGCCAATGTTAAAATTGCAAAAGCGGGTTATTACCCAACACTTTCGCTTCTTGGAGGCTATACAGCTTTAGATCTTAAAGATATTATTACTGTAAAATATGCTATGAATTTTGGTTTAGGTTTATCTTATGATTTATCCGGAATCCTTAAAAACAGCTCGCATGTAAAAGAAGCAGAAAGCAAAGCTCTTGAAGTAAAAAACACAGAAGCAATTATGACGGATCGTATAAAAGTTGAAGTTCAAAAATCTATTGAAGATTACGACTTAGCGATCAATCAAAGTGTTGTTTATGAAGAAGCATTTCAACAAGCTGCAGAAAATTACAGACTTGTAAAAGATAAATTCGACAATGGTCTTGCTGACACCAATGATTTGGTTGAAGCTGATGTTGAACAATTAAGTGCAAAAATTAATACAGCTGTAGCAAAAGCAACAATTATTCAAAAATATTACGAATTACTTTCAGTATCAGGACAATTATCACAATCATTCAATCTTTCTAAAATATAATCGATAGCTCTCATGGAAAAGAAAAAGACAAATAAAAAATTCATCATCATACTTGCAGTTCTGATTTTAGGAGGCGGAACTTATGGAATCTCTAAATATTTACATTCACAAGCTCACGAAGAAACAGATGATGCTCAGATTGAGAAAAAAATGAACCCAATTATCCCGAGAGTTTCAGGATATATTAGTAAAGTGTATGTGAAAGATAATGACTATGTAAAAAAAGGAGATACTTTATTTACAATCGATAAGAGAGATTATCAATTAAAAATCGATGAAGCAAATGCTGCATTATTAGGAGCTGAAGGTCAATTTGAAGCAGCAAAAGCTGATATTGGAAGTGCAAATGCAAGCATTTCAGTATCTGACGCTCAAATGAGATCTGCATCTGGTTCTATCGAAAGTGCAAAAATCAGATTAAGACAGCTTACAAACGATTTTAACCGTTATAACAATTTATACAAAACTCATACAATTACAAAACAGCAATTCGAGCAGGCTCAGGCTGCAAAAGATGAAGCTGAAAATCAAGTACGTGTTTTAGAGCAGCAGCAAAGAGCAAGCTCTTACCAAAAATCAGTTATTCAGTCAAAATCTAAAGTTTCTGATAAGCAGACAGAAGTTGCAGCAGCAAACATCAAAAAAGCAAAAACAATGCTTGATGTTGCTCACTTAAACCTTTCTTACACAGTAGTAACAGCAGCTATCGACGGTCAGGTTTCTAAAGTAGACATTCAGCCGGGACAATTGGTACAGCCAGGACAATCATTATTCTATATCATTAATAATAATGAAGCTTGGGTTGTAGCTAACTTTAAAGAAACACAATTAAACAAAATGATTGTGGGACAAAAAGTAGGTTTAAAAGTTGATGCTTATCCAAACTATGAGTTTAAAGGAACTGTATCTTCTTTCTCTCCTGCAACAGGATCTCGTTTTTCATTATTACCTCCTGATAATGCAACAGGAAACTTCGTAAAAACAATTCAGAGATTACCGGTAAAAATTACTATAGACGAATCTAACGATCCTGAAAAAGTAAAACTTTTAAGACCAGGAATGAACGTTGACGTTGATGTACATTTAAAATAAAACATGGCAGGAGCAGTACAAGCAGACGACGATTTAGTAGAATACGGTTTCAGACGTGTTATCATTACGATTACAGCAGTGCTTTGTGCACTGTTGGAAATTGTAGATACTACGATTGTAAACGTAGCGCTGACAGACATGCGCGGAAGTCTTGGTGCTACCTTGACTGATGTGGCATGGGTTATTACTGCATACGCAATTGCGAATGTTATTGTAATTCCGATGACGAGCTGGCTATCACAGCAATTTGGAAGACGTAATTATTTTGTGGCTTCCATTATAATATTTACGGTCTGTTCTTTTTTGTGTGGTAATGCCACAAATATTTGGGAACTTGTAGCTTTCCGATTCGTACAAGGTATGGGAGGTGGAGCATTACTGGTAACAGCCCAAACGATTATTACAGAAAGTTATCCCGTAGCAAAACGTGGAATGGCACAGGCTATTTACGGAATGGGTGTAATTGTAGGTCCAACTTTAGGTCCGCCTTTGGGAGGATATTTAGTAGATAATTATTCTTGGCCTTATATATTTTATATCAATATTCCGTTGGGAATTATTGCTACTATTTTGGCTTTAACATTTGTTAGAAGTCCGAAATATGGAGAAAAATTAAAAGCCAATCAGGTTGACTGGTGGGGAATTATTCTGTTGAGTACCTTTATTGGATCTTTACAATTCGTATTAGAACACGGACAGCAAGACGACTGGTTCAATGATTCATTAATCGTAACCTTAAGTGTTGTTACCGTTCTTGGATTGGTTTTATTTATCTGGAGAGAGCTAACTTATAAACATCCAATCGTAAACTTAAGTGTTTTAAAAGATGGAAACTTAAGAATTGGAACCGTAATGTGTTTTATTCTTGGTTTCGGTTTATACGGATCAACATTGATTATTCCAATTTACACGCAGTCAATTTTAGGATGGACAGCAACTGATGCCGGTTTATTATTAATTCCGGGGTCTATTACAACGGCAATTATGATGCCTTTTGTTGGAAATATGATTCAGAAAGGTGTACCGCAAGGATATATGGTGGGAGTAGGATTTTTAATTTTCTTCTTCTTTACTTTCATGATGTACAGCCGAATGACACCAGACACTGGAGTTGAACATATGTACTGGCCTTTAATTTTGAGAGGAATAGGTTTAGGATTGCTTTTCGTTCCTATTACAACACTTTCTCTTTCAACTTTAAAAGGAAAACAAATTGGTGAAGGAGCAGCATTTACAGGAATGATGCGTCAGTTAGGCGGATCTTTCGGTATTGCTATTATTACCACTTTCATCACACGTTTCAGCCAGTCACACAGAGTAGATTTAATTAATAATTTAGATCCGGCGAAATTTGAAGTACAACAGCGAATTGCAGGAATGCAGCACGCGTTCATGGCAAAAGGATATAGCGCAGATGTTGCTTTGAAAAAAGCATATCAGGCTATAGAGTATTCTGTAATGAAACAAAGTACTGTAATGGCTTATATGGATATTTTCCTTTATCTGGGAATCATGTTTTTATGTTGCATACCGATTATTCTCTTTATTAAAAAAGGGAAAAACAAAATTAGTGCAGCCGACGCAATGCATTAATAATAATAATTTTATAATACGCAGAAACGCCGAATTCATCATTTAGAATTCGGCGTTTATTTTTTTATAGTCGCAGTGTGCAGTGGCAGTATTCAGTTTATAAACCTTTATGTCTTGCGGTAAAAACTTAGTATCTTTTTTATTTCATCTCTGCAGGGATTAAAATCCCTGCCTACAATATGCCCCGATCCTTCGGCTCTCTAGCAAAAAAACCTTTGTCACTTTGCCACTTTGAATCTTTGTCCCTCAAAAATCTATCTTGTAAAAACCAAGTGATTCCCTTTAGAAAGATTTGCATCAAACTGATATCCTTCGTAATTAAAGCCTTTTAAGTCGTCAATAGTTTCTGCATTCGTATCAATGATATAACGCACCATCATCCCTCTCGCCTTTTTGGCAAAGAAACTAATCATTTTTAATTTCCCGTCTTTATAATCTTTAAAATCAGGAGTAATAACTGGAACTTTCAACGCTTTTACGTCAACAGCAGAAAAATATTCATTACTCGCTAAATTCACGAATAATTCATCTTTTTTCAATTCTTTATTTAAAGCTTTAGTGACAGTTGGTTTCCAAAACTCATGTAAGTTTTTGGACTCACCAACCGGCATTTTAGTTCCCATTTCTAAACGATACGCCTGCATTAAATCAAGCGGTTTTAAAAGACCATAAAGTCCCGATAAGATTCTTAATTTATCTTGTAAAACATCTAATTTTTCTAACGGAATCGAATAAGCATCTAAACCTGTATAAACATCGCCGTCAAAAGTATAAACTGCCGGACGTGCATTTTCTGGAGTAAACGGAGTTTTCCAATCCTGGTTGCGTTTCCAGTTCAAATCGGCTAATTTGTCTGAGATAGACATTAATTCTGATAATTCAGATGGCTTTTTTGTTTTTACAACTTTATGAACCACTCTCGCTTCTTTTAAAAATGAAGGTTCAGTATATTGAGATGTTGGTAATTCTTTTTCGAAATTCAGTGATTTCGCTGGCGATATAACGATTTTCATTTGTGCGCTTTTGTATGATTCAAAAATACAAATTGAAATTTTAAAAATTAGAGATTGTAATTGATTTGTTTTATAGTTCTATTTTTTCAGCCACGAATTACACAAATTTCCACAAATTAATCTTTTGAGCAAATTGTTATACTTTTTGCCACAGATTAGAAAGATTTCTACAGATTTTTTTAATCCTTTTAATCCTGTAATCTGTAGCAAAAAAATAATTCATGGAAATTCGTATAATTCGTGGCTAACCTTTCTCAATTTATAAAAATCGACGCTACAAAATGTGAAATTGTTCAAAAAAGTGAGCGATAGATTATAATAGGCATTTTCTATGTTGTAAATTTGCATGCATTTTATTTCTACTGAAATTAGAAATGCTTTTTATTCAAAAACTGAATTCGTGGCGATACAAACAAATTATAAAACTGCTTTACAAAACAAAATCTTCGATGTTATTTCGAAAGCTTCTCAGGAATTAAAAGTTGACTCTTATGTGATAGGAGGTTTTGTTCGTGATTTGCTTTTAAATCGAGGTTCTAAAAAAGACATTGATGTTGTTGCAGTTGGAAGCGGCATCGAATTAGCTCTTAAAGTTTCAGATTTACTTCCTAACAAACCAAAAGTTCAGGTTTTTAAAACTTATGGAACAGCGATGTTACGTTTTGAAGATACTGATATCGAGTTTGTCGGCGCCCGAAAAGAATCTTATACCCGAGACAGCCGAAATCCGATTGTCGAAAACGGAACTTTACAAGACGATCAAAATCGTCGTGATTTTACGATCAATGCATTGGCTTTATCTTTAAATTCAACTAATTTCGGAGATCTTCTGGATCCGTTTGACGGTCTAACCGATTTAGAAAATAAAACAATCAAAACGCCTTTGGATCCAGATATTACGTATTCTGATGATCCTTTGCGAATGCTTCGCGCCATTCGTTTTGCAACGCAGTTGAATTTTGAAATTGAAGAAAATTCGCTGAATGCCATCACAAAAAATGCTGATCGCATCAAAATAATTTCCGGCGAAAGAATTGTTGATGAATTAAATAAAATTCTTTCTACACCAAAACCTTCAACCGGATTTTTACTTTTATACAAAACTGGACTTTTAGATTTAATATTACCTGAATTAACGGCGTTGAATCAGGTAGAAGAAATTGAAGGTCATACGCATAAAAACAATTTTTATCATACACTTGAAGTTGTTGACAACATCTGCCCGAATACAGACGACGTTTGGCTTCGCTGGTCGGCATTACTGCATGATATTGGAAAAGCACCAACGAAACGTTTCACAAAAAAACAAGGATGGACTTTTCACGGACATGAATTTCTGGGCGGAAAAATGGCTAAGAAAATCTTCGAACGTTTGCACATGCCTTTGAACCATAAAATGAAATTCGTTCAAAAAATGGTTATCATGAGTTCACGTCCCATTGTTTTGGCGCAGGATATTGTAACCGATAGTGCGGTTCGCCGTTTGGTTTTTGATGCTGGTGAAGATGTAGAAAACTTAATGACTTTGTGCGAGGCGGATATCACAACCAAAAACCCGTCAAAATTCAAGAAATATCATAAAAATTTTGAAATCGTCCGCAAGAAAATTGTAGAAGTCGAAGAACGCGATCATGTACGTAATTTTCAGCCGCCTATTTCTGGTGAAGAAATTATGGAAATATTCGATTTAAAACCTTCACGCGAAATTGGAATTTTGAAAGAAGCCGTAAAAGAAGCTATTTTAGAAGGCGATATTCCAAATGAATATCAGGCGGCTTATGATTTTGTAATTAAAAGAGCAGAAAAATTAGGCTTAAAAAAAGTTGAGAAATAAGTAGTATTTAATAAAATGAAAAAAGAGAATAAATCAGTAATCATTTGGTTACTATCAGGCTGTGTTTTATTGTTTTTAATGGTTGTTGTGGGAGGAATTACCCGTTTAACCAATTCAGGTTTATCTATGACCGACTGGCATTTAGTAACCGACACTTTCCCGCCTCTAACAGATGCAAAATGGCAGGCTGCATTTGATGAATATAAAAAGTTTCCTGAGTACCAAAAAATCAATATTCACAACGATTTTCAGCTTTCAGATTATAAATTTATTTATTTCTGGGAATGGTTTCACCGTTTCATCGGCCGTATTATTGGATTGGTTTTCTTTGTTCCTTTTGTTTACTTCTTAGCCAAAAAGAAATTAGATACTCCAACTATTAAAAAATGTATTGTTCTTTTAGCAATGGGAGCATTCCAAGGATTTTTAGGATGGTTTATGGTTCGCAGCGGATTAATCGATAATCCAGATGTAAGCCATTTTAGACTTTCTCTTCACTTGACTTTTGCTTTTATAACTTTTGCTTATACACTTTGGGTTGCGCTTGATTTAATTTATCCGGAACGAAATATCAACAAGATTTTACCTTTAAGAAATATTGCCCGTTATGCTTTAGCCGCTTTATTAATTCAGATTATTTACGGCGGATTTGTCGCTGGACTAAATGCCGGATTAATTCACAATCACTGGCCTTTAATGAGCGATGGCGAGTTTATTCACGAATCGGTTTTTATTGAGCAGTCGAGCTTGATTAAAAATTTAATTGAAGGAAAAAGCGGTGTTCAGTTTGTGCACAGAACTTTTGCTTATGCAGTTGTTGCTGTTATTCTTTTTCTTTTCTTTAAAAGCAAAAAATATACGCTTACAAGAACGCAGTCAAACGGAATCAATACTTTAGTCGTTTTTGTTTTTATTCAATTTTTACTGGGAGTATTTACATTATTATACAGCGTTCCTTTGGCTTTAGGATTAATTCACCAGATTATGGCATTTTTCCTTTTGAGTGCCATGACGTATACTTTACACCGATTAAGCAAATAAATCGAAATATATTATAACAAAAAAGGCTGTCTCAAAAGGACAGCTTTTTTTGTAAGCTTCAGAGAAGCGAAATATTTATAGCAAAGGATAAATGTTTACAACATAAAGCTCCGGAGGAGCGGTATATTTTTTCTACATTCTTAATATATGCAGCTCCTCCGGAGCTTTTTTTCATTTGATTATTGTAATTCTATAAATATTTCACCCCGCTGCGGCTATTATCGATAAAATGAATTAAAATCTATTGAATTTCTATTTTATTTGGATTTTTATCCCAGCCAAGATTTAAAATCTTGCACTTTCTCACGACTCACGATTACCTCATCATCTTTGTAACTTGGCAGAATAACTTTTAAACGGGAATTGGTGTAAACCTGAATTTCTTTAATTGCTTTTAATGGAACAATAAATTTTCTGCTTACGCGAAAGAAATCCTTTTTATCTAATTCCTGTTCCAGAATTTCTAAAGTAGAATCGATTAAATAATCACGGTTTTCAAAAGTATGAATGTATGTTCCTTTGTTTTCACTAAAAAAACATTCGATTTCTTCTGTGTTTATTACTTTTAAATGCTGCCCAATTTTAACCGTAAAACGCTTTTTATATGTTTTCTCAAACGGATTTGACAACATCTGGCGAATCTGCTCAAAATCTAACTGCATGTTTGAATTTTCTGCAGGAGCTTTAGGAATTCTTGATTTAAATTTTATAACTGCAGCTTCGAGATCATCTTCATCAATTGGTTTTAAAAGATAATCGATACTGTTTAATTTAAAAGCTTTTAAAGCATACTCATCGTATGCTGTTGTAAATATAATTGCGCTTTTGATATCTATTTTCTCAAAAATTTCAAACGACAAACCATCTGACAGCTGAATATCCAAAAAAATCAAATCCGGATGCTGGTTCTTTGAAAACCACTCTACCGATTCTTCAACTGAATGAAGCATCGTTTCTACTGTAACATCTAACTTTTCAAGTTTTCTTTGCAGCAGTCTCGCTGCGGGTTTTTCGTCTTCTATAATTAATGTGACCATTTATATATTGTAAAATTTGAAAAAAAATTAAATCAAAATTACTCCCATTTATTGGTATTTGCAGCTTCTTTTTCCATGTATTTTTGGATTTTTTTCTGCTCCCAATCTGAACTGAAAAAAATATCACGACCAAAAACTGATAATCCGTGTGCAGCTAGACCAATTCCCCAGAAAAATGCCGTAGAGTAAGTCTGCCAATCCGTTAAACCGCTTGAGTGAATTCCTTCGGTAAAAAGTTCTTTATTTAAATTGGCAATAATAACAATAATATTTACAAATATATAAACTCTTAAATGCGAGTAAAATCCTCTCAGTCTTTTTACTTTTCTGTAAGCATTATTATAACTTTCATCTGAGCTGAACTCCTGTCCGTATTGCTCATACATTCTTCTTCTAAAACGTCCCATGTCTTTATCTTTTAATTATGTCCACTTATTTTTATTCTCTTTTTCTTTTTCCATGAATTCTTTAATTTTTCTTTCTTCCCAGTTTTTTCCAAGAACCGGAAAAACTTCAAAAACTTTTAATCCATGAAAAACAACTCCAATTCCCCACCACATCAAGGGCCAGAAAAACCATAAATATTTTGGTGAAGTATATAAATTAATAAAAATCAAAATTGCATTTACCAGTACATAAGCAACTAGATTTCCATAAAATCCTTTAATTCTTTCGACTTTCTTTTTGGCTAAAAAGTATTTATCTTCTTCATTAAAATTCATTTCCATAATTACTCCCATTTTTGTGTTTTATTTTTCTTTTCTAATAGACTTTTTAATTTACGCTCTTCCCATTCTTTTCCAAAAATCTTAAAAGAAACAAAGACGTCAATGGCAGAACCTATATAAACTGCTGACCAGATAATAACTACTACAGGATTTAAAAACTGAATTGGAAAGAAATTTAAAGGCAGTTGTGAATATTCTTTCAATAAAAATAAAGTCAGACCAATGATATATAGAAATGTATGTTTGTAAAATGACTTTAGCTTATGAACTTTTTTTACTGCTAAATCCTGAAGTTCTTTTTGTTCATTATTTGTATTAAAATCTGTTTCCATCTTTATTTTCAAATTTTTGATTTTCTTTTTCCAGAATTTCTCTAATTTTTCTTTCTTCCCATTTTTTATTGAAGAAAGGCGGGTAACTAAAAACCTGCAGTCCGTGTAAAATTATTGCTATTCCCCACCCCATCAAAGACCATATATACCACAAATATCCCGGCGAAGTCATATAATTTACCACTATTACAATTGGGTTAACCAAAACATATACTGTTAAATGCTCATAGAATTCTCTTATTTTCTTGACTCTTTTTTGAGCCTGATAATAACGTTCTGCTTCTGTATAATTAGGTTCCATAATTATTTCCAGTTTTTTTGATTGTTTTCTTTTTCCAGAATTTCTCTAATCTTTCTTTCTTCCCAGTCAGAACTGTAACCAAAAACTTTAAAAGCATGCATGGCTACTCCAAATCCCCAGCCTAAAGCTGAAAACCAAAACCATTGAAATCCCGGTGAGAACCTTAAATTAATAAACACTAAAAACGGAATTACACAACAGTATGAAATCACATTTCCGTAAAATCCTTTTAATTCTTCGACTCTTTTTTTAGCTCTGTAATAAGCTTTTGCTTCGTCGTTATATTCTGCACTTACATCCATGACGGTTATTTGTTTAGTTAAAATTGGAATTTTAACGGAGAAGTTTTTTTCATCCTGCTGAATCATCACTTTCCTATCGGTTATAATTCCGTAACGATTTACAATATTCTGCAGTCCAACACCTTGTCTGTCCTGCAAAACTTCTTTTTTCTGAAGATCATTTTGTATAACCAAATAATCTTTATCAACAAAAATTCGAATATGCAATGGTTTTTGTTCACTCACTACATTATGTTTCACTGTATTCTCAAGCAAAAGCTGTAAGGACAACGGCACTACTTTAGCATCAGGATTTATGTTCTCTGTTGGAAGTTCATAAAACAAACTGTTTTCGAAACGCATTTTAAGCAGATTCATATATGTTTTTGCAAACGATAATTCATCTTCTACAGATACCAGTTCTTTATCTTTCTGTTCCAGAACATATCTGTAAATTTTAGATAAAGATGTTGTAAAACGCTGCGCATTGTCCGGGTTTTCTTCAATCAAAGAACTTAGAACATTTAAGCTGTTAAAAAGAAAATGCGGGTCGATTTGATTTTTTAAACTTTCGAATTTAGCATTTGCCGTTCCCGCAATAATCTTTTGCTGTATAACTTTATTTTCCTGATATGCCTTGTAAAAATGCAAGGCATGAAATCCTAACAGAATAATAAAAGCAATAACTGCATTTTCTATATATGTAGAAGCTTCTTCATTAGCCAGAAAACTTAAAATAGATCGTCTTTCAATTACTACATTTGTAAACACCCGAAGGAGAAAAACAACGAAAATCGAAACAACAAATGAACTTACAAAACCTATAAAAATTCTTTTATTAGAAAATCTGCTGTCTTTAAAAACCTTATCTAAATATACAAATAGAGAAGCATTTACAATGTACAACACAACGCTGTAAAGCATACAGTACAAGAAAAATATGTACAGGTTATTGTTGAAAATTGCCGTTCCAAATGAAGCAAAACGAATCAGGAAGGAGAATAGAAAAACGATTCCGCCTACTAACAACGCCTTAAGTAGATTTGGTTTTAAAGTCATTATTTCTTTTGAATTAAATTATTTACAAGTTTTTTGGATTTCTAAAGCTCTGTCTAATCCCCATTTTGGAGAAAAAGGAGTTGCTGGTTTAAAAGTAGCAAAAAGTTCAATAGATTTATCAACCTGCGCGCATAATGGTTTTGTATCAACACCTGTCCATTTTGCTCCACCTAACTGATAATCTGCCTCTCCAAAAACCGCTCTTGGATTATTAGGATCGATCGCTTTTGCTTTTGCATAAGCTTCCATCACTTTACCGGAATATTTCATTCCGTTTGTCATTGGGTCAGCTACAACATATCCTGTATAAATTAAAGCCTGCAATACATACAATTCAGCATTGTTTTGATCTTTAATAAACTCTACATCTAATGCATCCTGTGCTTTTGTTAACAGCAGATCAATTTTAGTTTTGTCTTTTTCAGTAAAAACTGCCGTCGTATTGATTAGAGCAATATAATAATTTGGTAAATAACTGTTTTTTTCTGCAGCGGCAATTCTTTCAAATAATGCCGAAGCTTCTGCATTTTTTCCCTCTTTCCAAAGTCCGAAAGCTTTGGTCATTCCTTGTTCAAACTGTGTTTGAGCTGAACTTATTACTACTACAAATAATGCGATTAAAGTGATGATTTTTTTCATTTTATAAGTTATTTAATGGTTTGTTTATATGGATTAGTTATATATTTAGAATTGAATTTCGATTTTTGAATCTTTACTGACATCAAATTTAGCATCTTTATACGAAGGCGGCCCCATAAATCCTTTTGCATTGTTTGAAGCTGCATATTCTTCAGATGGAATTCCCATTGCATTTCTGTCAAGTTTTCCGTTGATGTTTTCATCATGATAAGTCGAGATGGCGTATTCTCCTGCAGGAAGATTGTCAAAAGTTACAACTGCTTTATTATTTACAATTTCAGAATTAAGGCTTTTGTAAGTTGTTTTAAGAAACGTCCCTTCTGAATTATATAATCCTACTTTAACAATTCCTGTATTGTTTTTTAAACCCGAAACATCAACGGTTAATTTTACATTTTGAGCAGACATTAAGCTGCAGATAAATAAAATGGTTATTGTAATAATTTTGGTCATGATTTCTATTTTTTTTTTAAGGTTCTAAGATTCTGAGCTGCTAAGGTTCTAAGTTTTTTTTCTTAATCTATTAGCAACTCAGCTATTCTAATTTAATTGATGATTAAAACTCTTTTTTTTAGGAACAAAGGGACAGAGTTTTTTGAATTTGCAAAGAAGCCTTTGTGACTTTGTTTCTTTTAATTAACACTTCAAAAGTATACTGGTTTTTAGTCTTTTAAAATTAAATGCTGCTGAGTTGTTGATTTTGGTTACTGAATTGTTTCTTTTTGAGAGACAGAGGTTCAAAGGCACAAAGGTTCAAAGGTTTTTCTTTATTTATTCTCCAAGACTATGTCCCTTTGAACCTTTGCCTCTTTGTCCCTTTTTTAAAGATTCTTCAACTGATTCTCATTTTTATTCTGGCTGATGGTCCAGAAGAAACCAATAAAGAAGAATCTGTCAGCAGTTGGAACAACAGCTTGTCTTTGATAAACACCGCTGGCGTCTGGTACTTTTGCATAATCGTATCCAAAAACATTTTGAGTTCCTAAAACATTCGAAACTGAGAAATAAAGGATTTTTTGTGTGGTTAATAAATACGCCCAGTTAAAACTCAAGTTGTTATATGATTTTGTTTTTCCGTTCATAAATTGTGTCTGGTTTGGATCGTTGTACGGACGTCCTGTGCTGAAACTATTTGTGAATCCGATTTGTGATTTCCAGTCTGTAATAAAATATTTCGTTACAACAGATAAATTATGATTGGCTACAAAACTTGGAGTTGCCATAGTTGGAAAGTTCTTGTATTGTCTTTCTGAATCGATGTATGAATATGAAATCCAATATTCTAAATTTTTGTACAAATTACTGTCTCTCCAAAAAATATCTAATCCTTTTGCGTAACCTGAACCGTTATTATTGAAAACTGAATTGTACTGAATATCTCTAGTATCGTATTGAACCAGATTGCTGTAATCTTTATAATAAGCCTCTGCTCTAAAAGTTTGTCCCGGCTGAGTAAACTGATAATTTAAAATATAGTGTCTCGCTTTTTCACTTTCAAACTGATGGTATTTTGAATACTTAATATAATCTACAACTGGTGTCTGCGAAAAATCTCCGTAAGCAAATGAAAACTGGCTGGTTTTTGACACTTTATAAGCTAATGAAGCTCTTGGCGCAATATTATTTTCGTTTAATAAACTGTTATTAGAATATCTAAAACCCACTTTCATTGCCAGATTTTTAGAGAATAAAATATCTGCTTCTGTATAAGCTGCAAAAATGTTAGAATCGTAGCCATTTGCAACATCAATAGAAACATTATCATTAAAATTTTCATTGAATTTTGTAATAAAATAATCTGTACCAAAAGACAGTTTAAAATGATTTGAGATTTTTTTCTGCAATTTCAATTTTAACTGAGCTGCATTTTCATTGCTGTCAACATCATTAATATCGTATTTGATTTTGTTTTTGCTGTAACCGTAGCTTATTCCAGATGTTAATTGCCAGCCTGTTCCAAAAGTTCCTTTATAAGATGAGTTTAAGTAAAAGTTATTGTTGTTTAAATCTGTTCTAATTGGGTTTTCGAAATTCACATTTTTCTGGTTCAAATCGAATCTTTCAGAATCAAAAGAGGCATATAATTTGAAAATTCCGTTTGTAAAATTGTATCTGTAAACCGTTTCACCGCCAAGTGACTGATAAGGGCTGTTCCATTTTACATTTTGAGGAATTACTGCCTGATATGGCGCCAGATTGATATAAGCCATATTTACACTCAAAGAACTTTTTTTGAATTTTTGAGTATTTCCTAAACTCAAACCAACAGTCATTAATCCAATATCTGTTTTTTCATGATCTGCCTCATCCTGCGTATTTAAAAGTAAAACACTTGACAAAGCTTCACCATATTCTGCCGAATAACCACCAGTAGAAAATGCTATTCCGCTGAATAAGAAAGGAGAAAAACGGCTTCTGGTTGGTAAATTGTTCGTTGTTGCTCCATAAGGCTGTGCTACACGAATTCCGTCAACAAAAGTCTGCGTTTCGCTCGCTTCACCACCACGTACGAATAAACGTCCGTCTTCGCCAACACTTTGTGTTCCCGGTAAAGTCTGTAAAGCGGCCACTATATTTCCGGCAGAACCGGCAGTTGTAACAATATCCAGAGGTTTTAAAACCGAAACTCTTGCTTTGTCTCCAGATTCTAAAGTTCCGGCTGTAATAACAACTGCATCCAGAGCATTTATGTTTTCTCTTAATTTAACCGTTTGATCTTTATAATTGGCAACATCAATTTCCTGTTTGAAAGTTTCGAAAAGTAAAAAGCTTACTACTAAAAATTTGTTGCCGGTTTCTGTAGTTTCAAAAGAAAACTCTCCCGTTTCAGAACTTGTAGCTCCGTCGTAAGTTCCGTCTAAATAAATATTTGCACCGGCAACCGGTTTTCCTTTTTGATCGACTACTTTACCTGAAATAATATTTTGAGCAAAAGTAAAAGTGCTAAGTAATAATAAAATAAAAGTAATTCTGGTTTTCATGATATTGGTTTTTGATGAGACAAATGTATTTTAACATTTCCTGTTAAAAAATATATAATAACCCAATTGTAGATTTTTAAGGATGAGTTGTAAATGACTAATTTGTATCTTAGCTAGGAATTCTAAAAAATTACCATTTATGTCAGAAAGCACCAGAATTTCAAATTTATATCAGTCCATTTATAATGGAAATCCTTGGCTGGAAGTAAACCTGGACAATACTTTAAAAAATGTCACGGCAGAACAAGCATACAAAAAAATAAACCCTAATCTAAATACGATTTGGGAAATTGTAAATCATTTGATACAGTGGAGAAGAAACATTTTAGAGCGAATGCAGGGCGAAGTAACCAAAACTCCGGATCATAATTATTTTGTTCCCGTTTTAGATCCCTCTGAAGCTGCTTGGGAACAGTCTCTTCAAACCTTAGCAAAATCACAAGAATCATGGAATGCATTTTTTGAAGATTTTGATGATGCCGATCTGGCAAAAATATACGTTAATAACGGCCACAGTTATTATGAGCATCTGCACGGAATTATTCAGCATGATGTGTATCATTTAGGGCAGATTGTTATTTTGAAGAAACTGCTTTAAAAATTCATAATCATCAAAAAGTCTCTTTCAGTTTCATTTTTTTAGCAGTAAGTTCTGCAGGATTTGCTCAGGAAACTGAAACAAAATACGATGATAATAGGGCAAAATCCTTAAATGCCGATGAATACAGAATGTAAGGCAATCACAAAAATACAGGATAAGATCGCCAAGACGAAAATGTAATACACAATATGAAAACTGAAAAAGAAAAAATGATCTCTGGCGAATATTATAACGCCTTTGATCCTGAATTGGTAAAAGGACGCCGAAATGCTAAAAATCTCCTTCACAGCCTCAATGTAAAAGAATACAGAGTTACCAAAAAAGCAAAAGAAATTCTAAAGGAACTAATTCCAAATACCGGAGCCGGTTTTTATATCGAACCTCCTTTTCATTGTGATTATGGTTATAATATTTTTTGCGGAGAAAATGTATATTTTAATGTGAACTGTGTGGTTTTAGACTGCGCTCCTGTAAATATTGGATCAAATGTGTTTATTGCGCCAAATGTTCAAATTTACACGGCTTCGCATCCGCTTGACGCTGAATTAAGAAAATCACTGGAAAATGCTTATCCCGTTACAATTGGCGATGACTGCTGGATTGGCGGAAATTCGGTTATCTGCCCCGGAGTTACAATTGGTAAAGGCTGCGTTATTGGAGCCGGATCTGTCGTTACCAAAGATATTCCAGACAATTCGCTGGCAGTTGGAAATCCCGCAAAAGTAATTCGAAAACTAAATCAGGAATCTGAAACAAAAAAATAATGCTTACCCTTAATAAAGTTCACCATATTGCCATTTTATGTTCTGATTACGAAAAATCTAAACATTTCTATACTCAGATTTTAGGCTTAACGATTATCCGCGAAATCTATCGTGAAGAACGCCAGTCTTATAAATTAGATTTGGCTTTAAACGGCACTTACGTTGTAGAATTATTCTCTTTTCCTGATCCGCCAAAACGTCCTTCAAGTCCAGAAGCCGTTGGACTGCGCCATTTAGCATTTGAAGTAATTAATTTAAATGAAACTGTTGCTTTTTTAACCTCAAAAAACATCGAATCAGAACCGATAAGAATTGATGAAACTACAAACAAACGTTTCACATTTATTGCTGATCCTGATTTACTGCCTATTGAGTTTTATGAGAGATAGGCGTTTAGGTTTAAAGGTGCAGAGGGACAAAGGGACAAAGGTTTCTTATTTATCGCTATAAGTAAGTAGAGTTTATCATTTCGAAGAAGGAGAAATGACAAACATGAGAAAAAACTTTGCTTCTAGTACTTTTAAAGCTAAATTTAAACAGAAAGAATTTTCCTGTTTATACCCATTTTAACACACTAAATTGAAGATTTCCTATAAAAAACCGAATTTGATGCTTAATTTTGTAATCCGCATAAAAAAAGTGCGGATTCAAATTTACTTCTGATGAACAAAACGGCGCAAATCAAAAAAAATCATCAATTTATCAAATTCCGAAAATTAGTTATTGTTTCTATTTTAATTGGCTTTCTTTCAGCATTCCTCGGAATATCACTTAAAAAAATAACCGAATATTACGAAGAAATTTTCTTTCACGAAGTATCGGTTCATCCTGTATTTTATATCGTTTTTCCGGTTTTTGGGTTATCAATAATTTATTTTCTGAGACAATATCTTTTTAAGAAAAAAGAAAATAAAGGCATCAAAGAAGTTTTTGAAAGTACGGCTTCAAAATCTAAAAACCTTCCTTCTTATAAAATTCCATCTCACTTTATAAACGGATTATTAACTGTTATTTTTGGAGGCTCAACCGGAATTGAAGTTTCAACAGTTGTTGCAACGGCAACGATTGGTTCTGTAGCCCATGAAAAAGAAAATGTTTTCCGCCAGTACAAAACCGAATTAATCTGCGCGGGTGTAGCAGCTGGAGTTACAGCACTTTTCAGCAGTCCAATTGCAGGAGTTTTGTTTGCATTTGAAGTAATTTCACGAAAAGTGACACGAGCTTTTGTTATCTCTAATTTAATTGCTGTTTCAATTGCTTTTGGTTTGCTTACCATTTTAAAAGAAGAACCTTTATTTGCGGTTTCAATTGTATCCTGGCAGTTAAAAGCAATTCCATATTTTATTCTCCTTGGAATTTTGGCGGGAATGAATTCGGTTTATTTAACTAAATGTGTTTTATTCTTCAAGTCTCAATTCGGAAAAATCGATACGCATTATTATAAAATCATTATTGGTTCAGCTGTTTTAAGTGTATCGCTATTCTTTTTCCCTCAATTATACGGAGAAGGATATCATGCTATTAAAGGAATTTTTGGAACTTCATCTCAGCTTCCTTTAACCATAACTTTAGCACTGACTTTTATTGCAATATTAATTTTAAAACCAATCGTAACATCCATTACATTGGCTTCAGGAGGCGACGGAGGTGTTTTTGCGCCTAGTTTATTCATTGGAGCTTTCTTAGGTTTATTACTGGCTTCGGTTTTAAACAGCTTTTTTCATGTAAATGTAATTCCGGTCAATTTTATGATTCTCGGAATGGCTGCCGTTTTAAGCGCCAGCAT
Organism: Flavobacterium sp. 22659; assembly: GCF_052044235.1. Taxonomy (NCBI): domain Bacteria; kingdom Pseudomonadati; phylum Bacteroidota; class Flavobacteriia; order Flavobacteriales; family Flavobacteriaceae; genus Flavobacterium; species Flavobacterium sp. 22659. The sequence goes on along the minus strand of NZ_JBQEMU010000006.1, from coordinate 180,886 downwards.
TCATGCACCTTTTACCGCAATCTTTTTGGTTTGCGGTTTAACAAACGACTATACTTTGTTTTTACCAATTCTTGCCGTTTGTTTAATTTCAAAATATACTGCAAAAACAATTTATCCATACACAGTATACAGTTACTCTCCAAGCTTGACTAAATAATTTCAGACTAATCATAAAAATCTGACGAGTAAAAACATACAGCAAAGTATATTTAAAAGCATAACGAGTAAAATATAATACCACAATAATGCCAACTGAAAAAATAAAAAGAAGCTATCGCAAAACACGTTACATCCTTTACAAAGAAACTTTAATTGATTATAAAGAGCACTTTTGGTCATTTTTAGGTTCTTTCGTTGGAATTGGAATTCTTGCCTATCTCGAATCTTCACAATTTACAGGAAGTGATGTTGTGTATTTAATTGGCTCTTTTGGTGCTTCGAGTGTTTTGATTTACGGAATTATACAGAGTCCGTTTTCACAGCCAAGAAATTTAATTGGAGGTCATCTTATTTCTGCCTTTATAGGTGTTACGGTAAATAAACTGGTGCCCGATATTGTATGGATCTCGGCTCCACTAGCAGTTTCTCTTTCAATTATTTTCATGCAGATTACTAAGACCTTGCATCCACCAGGTGGAGCGACAGCTCTAATTGCAGTTACAGGTTCAGCGCAAATAAAAGGTTTAGGGTATATGTATGTGATTTCTCCCGTTCTTGTTGGTGTTTTAATTTTGTTTGTAACTGCCTTATTTTTTAATAATATTACTTCAACAAGAAGCTATCCAAGCCACAGCACGTATCACAAACATTACCATAAAATTAGAAAAAGATTGACAGGAAGATAGTTTTGAACTATCGTATGTCACCCTGAGCGAAGTCGAAGGGCTTTCTTCCTGAATAGGGCTTCGACTCCGCTCAGCCTGACTGTCGACAGACTTAATCAGAAAAATGAAAAAATCTTTTCAACAAATCGTAATTCACAATTCGGATTTCGTTTTTTATATTTTACCTTTGACCTCTCAATAAAAACAAAGATTATGGTTTATAAATTTAGAGTAATTCTAGACGCCGAAGAAGATATTTTTAGAGACATTGCAATTCTTGAAGACGATACTCTTGAAGATTTACACAATGCAATCTTCAACGCTTTTGGTTTTGACGGATCTGAAGTGGCTTCATTTTATACTTGTGATGAAACTTGGAATCAGGAAGATGAAATTCCTCTTTTTGATACAGGAGATGTTCCTGGCGAAATAAGAACCATGAACGATTATCCGTTGTCTAGTATTTTAGATAAACAAAATACAAAGATTATCTACGTTTACGATTTCATCAGCATGTGGACTTTCTTAGTAGAATTAGCTGCTGTTGAAGATGAAGCTGTTGGAGCAACTTACCCTGAAACTTTATTTTCTCATGGTGAAATGCCAGATGAAGCTCTTGAAAAAAACTTCGAAGCTGATGATATGCACAACGATATCTACGGAGAATTTGAAGACGACCTAGATGAAGACGATCTAGACATGTTCGAAGGAGATGACAGTTTCGAGGATTATGGATTTGAGGAGAATTGGAATTAGTTTTCCTTAGGTACAAAGGTTCAAAGAGGCAAAGGTTCAGAGGTTTTTATTTTAAAATCTTTGATTTTAAAATGTAAGAATATTTTTATTTTTGTGTTTAATTTTTAAATACATAAATGAAAACATTTAGAGACCTCTTGATTTGGCAAAAATCAATGAACTTAGTTACCGAAATTTACCTATTAACCAATTCATTTCCGAAAGAAGAAATTTATGGACTATCTTCACAAATCAGAAGATGTTCAATATCAATACCGAGTAATATTGCTGAAGGTTATGGCAGAGATGGGAATAATGATTATCTGAGATTTTTAAATATTTCTATTTCATCCTTATTCGAAATGCAGACTCAGCTTGAAATTTCATTCAATTTAAAATACATAACGGAGAATCAATTCAATAAAATTAATGGAGAAAGCAGAGAATTAGAACGAATGTTAAGTTCTTTTATTCGAAGAATAAAAGACAGAAAATAACCTTTGTCCCTTTGAACCTCTGCAACTCTGAACCTATAAACACATGATTAATCTTTTCAACACCCACATCGACACGCTGGCAATACACCGCGTGGGAAACAAAAGCCGTAATGAGGCTATTTTTTTATCAGAGCAGCCATTTAATTTAAATGATGAGATTGTTCCTTTGATAAAAGAATTCTTTTTTAAGCCTTTTAGAGAGAAAGAAGAAAACTATTATCAGTTTGCACACGAAGTGGACTTGGACTACAACGACATGTTTAAATATGCAACTGAAATTTTTGCTAATCCGGCTAATGTTCATGAGGTTTCTAAAAAAATCACAAAACATTTATACGAGCAGTCAAATCACCCGCACATTAAAAACGGAGAGGTTTATGTAACTTATTTAACAAACCTGAGTATTGATAACAATGTTGTTGATGCAATTGGAATTTTTAAAAGTGAGTTACAAGCCGACTTTTTACAGTTTGAAGAAAACGGAAGCAACCTGGAAATGATCCTGCAGCAAGGAATTAACCTGAGCAAACTAGACAAAGGATGTTTAATTTTTAACTACAAAAAAGAAGAAGGCTACAAAATCCTGACTGTAGACAGCAACCGTTATGATGCGCGTTACTGGTTAGAGCACTTTTTGTCTGTAGACGCTTTTGAAGATGAAAATTTCATCACTAAAAAATATTTAAAATTCTGCCAGAACTTCGCAAAAGACGTTGTTTTGCCAGCTGAAGACAAGAAAGAGGAAGTAATGTTTATGAACCGATCTGTGAATTATTTCGCTAAAAACGATCAGTTTGAAGAGCAGAATTTCTTGAATGAAGTATTAGACAATCCTGAATTAATTCCTGAATTCAAAAACTATAAAGTTGATAAAGGAGAAAAATACAGCATCGAAGATGTAACCTCATTCCCTATTGCAAACGCAGCAGTTTCTGACGCTAGAAAATCAATTAAAAACGTTATTAATCTGGATACACATATTCAAATTAAAATGGATTTTATTAACCCTGAAAGTGCAGAAAAATTTGTTGAAAAAGGCTGGGATGAAGAAAAACAAATGTATTACTACTTAGTGTATTTCAATAAAGAAGAAAAAAGCTAAGAAGTTTTCATTTTCTATTACTTACTTAAAACAAAAAACGGCAGTTACAAATGTAACTGCCGTTTTTTATTGAAATTGATTTTCTAAAACAATGCGAAAATCGATTTTAAAATATCATCATAAACTTGTTTGTCTCTCTCGCCTGCTCTCGCCAAAACCCTTATTCCGGAGTAATTGTTAAAAATAAAACGAGCTAAAGATCTGGCTTCTTGCTTAGACGAAATCTGCCCCAGCTCCTGCCCTTTTTTTACAGCTGTATAAAAAACTTCTTCCATGATTTTTCGATTATCGTTTACAATTTTTGCGATATCAGCATCATGCATAGCAAGTTCTACAGCTGAATTTACCATAAAACAACCTTTAGTAATTCGGTCTTCGAGACTTTCTACTACAGCCAGCTTAAAAATTACGCTAAGTGTTTCTTTTATATTTGTGGCGGTTTCGAGTATTTCTTTAATCTTGATGTAATTTTCATCATGATATTTTTTTAAAGCTCTGGCAAACAGTTTTTGTTTATCTCCAAAAGTATCATACAAACTCGAACGGCTTAATCCTAAATGATTTACCAAATCCTGAGCAGAAGTTCCGTTATAACCTTTGTGCCAAAAAATTTCAATTGCTTTATCTAAAACCTGATCTTCATTAAATTCTTTCGTTCTAGCCATGATATTCAAATTAAATTCTTTACAAAGATATTAAAAATACGGAACAATCGTTCCTGAATAAGTCAAAAAAATTATAATACTGTATTTACAGTAAGTCCGCCGTCGACAACAATTTCTGTTCCTGTAATGAATGATGAATCATCAGAAGCAAGAAAACTAATTGTTTTTGCAACTTCAGAAGCCTGACCAAAACGTTTCAATAAGATTTTTTCTCCCAAAGCTGCTCCTAAACCTTCTACTTCTTCTTTTTCTAAACCTACTTTACCATACAAAGGAGTTTCAATTGGGCCAGGAGAAACTGCATTAACTCTGATTTTTCTTGAAGCTAATTCGGCAGCAAATATTCTGTTTAATGATAAAACTGCTGCTTTACTTGCTCCATATACACTTGAACCCGGCATTCCTAATTGAGCATTTACAGAAGTATTAAAAATAATAGAACCTCCGTCATTTAAAATTGGCAGTACTTTTTGAACTGTAAAATAAACTCCTTTTACGTTTACATTCATTATACTGTCATAATGTTCTTCTGAAGCTGAGTCTACCGGAGCAAAAGCAGCAATTCCTGCATTCAGGAATAAAATATCAACTTTCCCAAATTTTGCTTTTACTTCTTCTACTAAATTGTCAATAGATTTCAAATCAGATTGATCTGCCACAATTCCGGTAACATTTAATTCAGTTTCAGCTTTTGCCAAAGCTTCTTGGTTTCTTCCTGTTACAATTACTTTTGCACCTTTTGATGCTAATTCGGCAGCAGCTGCGTACCCAATTCCACTATTTCCACCTGTTACAATAGCTACTTTGTTTTCTAAATTTTTCATTTTATTTGTTATTTAAGTTATTGATTATTCAATTATTATGGTACAAAGATATAATAACGGAACAATCGTTCCGTTATTATTATTGTTAATTTTTAGTTAAAATAATTAAGCAGTTTGAAAAACGCCCATTTACAAGGGTTTGTGTCTATGAAGCTATAAGCGAAACAAATTGTAAAATGCTGTTGATTCTTAATTTATGCTTAATTTTGTATTTCAAAAAAAAATTATCAGATGGATCGACACGTACCTAAAGAAAGTCCTTTCGAAACGATAATCTCATTTCATAAACTAATTGAATCTTTTGAAGAAATTGCTTTATCTGATGTTGATTACCGATCTAACTATGCCAAAGCCATTTTAAAAGAAATTGAAGCTTTTCCGGAATTTAGAACCGGAATTCGTGATCTTAATTCTATTCGAAACAATGAAGCTTTAATTAAAAATATAGCTGCTGATTTATTTCCAACAGCTCTGACTCACAACGAAATAAAAGCAATTACAATTCCTTTTCAAAACATTTCTTTTAATTATACCGAACGTTTCAAAAAAATTCTGCGTAATGCCGGAGATGAATTTTATATGGAAATTCGTGATTTTGATGATCATCAGTTTTATGTAAACAACTGTTGTTTGATTTTGGCATATCATTACAATCAAAATGTAGATTTCAGTAAACCTTTTTTCTATGATATTCCTGATGAAGAAGGTGTAGAAAGACATTATAGAATCATGTACAATGCTGATTTCATGGAAATTATTCCTACCGAAAAATCAGTAGAGCTTTCACAAGATGATATTGATCAATTGATAGACAACTACAATGATATCGATTTATGGAAATCTAAATTTCCTCCGGGAAGCTGGATTTTAAAAGGTTTTGGAATTGTTTCTTTATTTGATGCTACTACAGAAAGTGCTATTTCGACTTTAAAAAGTAATTTATTAAAACCAGATAATACGAGAGTAACTTCTACAGATATTGTAGAAAATATCTTCAGATCTATTTTTAAAATTCCAAGTTTAAAAGTGGGTTTTATAATTTACAATCCTGAAGAAGAAAAGTTTATCAGACCAATGAAGTTTGATAATCATATGGAAAGTTATCTTTTGAAATCAGATCAGGAAATGGATTGCAAAAATGCTTTCTTTGGCTGTTCATTCGAGAATCTTCTGGATAACAAAGAACCTTTTGTAATTTCGAACGTTAAAAAATTCATTGAAGAATCCAGTAATAAAAAACTTGGCGAGCATTTGCTTAAACAAGGTATTCAAAGCTGTGTTTTTGCTCCGGTAATTAAAGACGATCATTTATTAGGAATTGTCGAATTGGTTTCTGAAAACCCTAGAGATTTAAACAGTGTAAATGCAATAAAGTTAGATTTGGTTTTACCATATTTAACTGACACTATCGATCGTTACAATACTGATATGCAGCATCAGATTGAGGCGATTATTCAGCGTGAGTACACAACAATTCACCCAAGTGTATATTGGAAATTTAGAAAAGAGTCGCAAAATTACTTTCAAAATATAAGCCATACTAAAGATTACATTTTTAAGGAAATCGTATTTAAAAATGTATTCCCTTTATATGGTCAAATAGATATTAAAGGTTCTTCTGAACATAGAAATGAAACGGTTAAAATTGATTTAAAAAATCAATTGACTGCCTTGTTGGAAATTTTCGACAATCAGGACCCAAATTCTAATCTGGTACTTTTAGAACAAAGAAAATTCGAATTAGAATCGCTTAGAAGTGAATTAGATTTTCCGCTGAAAGCAGATATGGAACAACATATTCAGCGTTATATCGAAGAAGAAATTCACCCGATCCTGAAAAACACAAAAAGCAATGCTAAAAACGAAAAGTTAGAAGAGTTGTATTTTGAAAGTCTGGATGAAAAAACAGGAATGTTCTATCAGGAAAGAAAGAAATTTGATAATGCAATGTCGATTATCAATAAAAAACTGGCTTCGGTTTTAGATAAAAAACAAGTTGAAGCACAGCAGATTTATCCGCATTATTACGAGCGTTTTAAAACTGATGGTGTTGAACATAATTTATACATTGGGGCATCGATTTCGCCAACAAAACCCTTTGATATTATGTACCTGCATAATCTGCGTTTATGGCAGCTGCAGACTTTATGCGAAATGGAATTAGAACATCATCAGCTTAAAGAATCGCTTCCGTATGAATTGGATGTTACGTCGCTTATTTTGGTTTTTAGTTCCCCGCTTTCTATTCGTTTTAGAATGGATGAAAAACGTTTTGATGTTGACGGAACCTATAATGCCAGATATGAAGTTGTAAAAAAACGTATCGATAAATCGCATATTAAAGGAACTAACGAACGTATTACTGAAAAAGAGAAAATTACAATTGTTTATTCTCAAAATAGTGAAGAAGCTGAATATTTAAAATACATTAAATATTTACAGCACAAAAAAATTCTTGAACCTTCAATAGAACAATTTGAAGTCGAAGATCTTCAGGGAGTTTCTGGTTTAAAAGCAATTCGCGTAAAGGTGATTAACAACACCAATGCTTCAAAAATGAAAAAAATTACCTATCAGGATTTATTAGATGAGCTCAACTAAATAGTTGGGCTTTTCCTATTTAAACACATATAAACATAGCAGTTTCTATATAATATTTAAAAAAAGCTTTGTCAAGTTTTAAACTTCGACAAAGCTTTCTGTATTTTGAGTTACATTTAAGAAGACTAGTTTGAAAAACTAAATTGATTTAAAAGCAATTACAAATGAAATTACAGTTATAATTAATCCGAACATGAAAAAGTTGTAAGCAATTCTCAAAAGATTATATTTTCGCTGTAAAACCAATCCAAGGTAATACAAATCTTTAATCATGGTCGAATAAAGATAATCTCGGTCTTTCATCATTTCATTCATTGCCCAATCGTAATCTTCAAGAGGCATCTTATAGAAATTTCCAAAAAACATCAAATTGACTTTTCTGGCTTCAACATCACCTCGTGTAAAAAATCCCGAAGTTACTTTTGGCCTTGTAGAAAGAATTGCAAAAATAATTGTGATAACACTCGACATCAGCATAATAAATGTCGGCACCACCAAATGGGCGTTTTTTGGACTGTCAAGTTTTGGAATAATTGTAGAAAGTGCGATCGAAATAATAATTGCATTTACAGACAATAAAATATTCGCTTTACTATCGGCAATACCGCTTAAACGAGTATGGTTTCCAAGCGTAACACGAAACAAAGTATCAATACCGCGTTCTGGTTTTTCTTTGTCTTTCTTTTTATTGTCTTCTTCAATTGCAGCGGCAGCTTTTAATTCTTGTTTGTTTATTTTTTTCTGAATCAAAAGCAGGTTTTTTTCTTTTAAAGGCTGCCATTTTCTTAAAGCATAATCCGTATAGAACCTGTGTTTATTTAATAAAAAATTCAGATTTTCTTTTGTCCACTCTGCATTTGTAAAACTAACTATTCCTGTGTTTTTTAATTCTAAACGCAGTAATTCACAGGTTGTCGTATACTCAGTTCCCATCAAATGGGCATAATCTGCATCTTTTATAATTTTTTCTAAATGTGTTTTAGGTTCATATTCTTTTACCGTAGCCAGAATTAAGCTGGAAACAAGTTCTATAAACTTATCTGATTTTCCTTTTTCTTTTAAAAAATCAGATGCAATTTTTACACTCTTGCTTTCATGGTTTTCATAACCTTCAACATATCCTGTGTCATGAAACCAAGCTGCCACTAAAAGTGCCTCTTTATCATCATGTTCAACATCTTCTTTTTTACATAACTCTTTTACCGCAGTAACAACTGTGAAAGTATGGTTAAAATTATGATAAGAATATAAATTAGAAAGTTTATCTTTGAGTAAATTACTGACGAAATCTTCGGATTGTTCTATTAGATTCATAAAAGAATATTTTTACACCACTAAATTATGAAATTGTTTTTGGATAATCATTTTATTGCTAAGATTAAAAACTTTTCATTAGCAATTATAACACTGCTTTTCATTTATTCCTGTGCAACGCGCAAAGCGCAATATGGAAAAAATGTGAGTGCTAACGAAACTGAAAACGCAACAGATACTATAAAAATTGCCCATACTTTTTATCTTGTTGGAGATGCCGGAAATGCTGACGAAGAACAGGCGCAGCAAACATTAGAATTATTGCATGACAGGCTTAAAAAAGCCAGTAAAAAATCGACTCTGCTTTTTTTAGGCGATAATATTTATCCAAAAGGTTTTCCGGCTGATAAAAATGCTGAAGATAAAGAACTTGCAGAAACCAAACTCAAAAATCAGTTAAAACTGGCTAAAGGATATAAAGGCAAAACCATTTTTATTCCCGGAAATCATGATTGGTACAGCGGTATTAAAGGGCTCGAAAGTCAGGCCGATTTTGTGACAAAAAAACTAGATGACAAAAAAGCATTTCTGCCAAGAAAATCCTGTGCCATTGAAGATGTCAAAATTGATAGCATTACAACGTTAGTAACCATTGACAGCGAATGGTTTCTGGAAGATTGGGATAATCACCCTACTATTAACGATAATTGCGAGATAAAAACCAGAGAAGCCTTTTTTGAGGAGCTTGAGAATATCTTAAATAAAAATCAGGAAAAAACAGTTGTTCTTGCCATTCATCATCCTTTGCTGAGCAACGGAACGCATGGAGGACAATTCTCGTTAGAGAAGCAGTTATTTCCGTTAGAGAAAAAAATTCCGCTTCCGGTAATTGGTTCTTTCATCAATTTGCTGAGAAAAACTTCTGGAGTAAGTCCGCAGGATATTCAAAACAAACAATATACTATTTATGCCAAGCGAATTAAAACGCTTTTGCAGAAACAGAAAAATGTAATTGTAGTTTCGGGTCACGATCACAATTTACAATATATCAGCAAAGAAAATATTCAGCAGATTATCAGCGGAGCCGGTTCAAAATCTGAAGCTGCGAGAGCAATCAACGAAAATGATTTTTCATACGGAGGCAATGGTTATGCAGCCTTAACTTTGTATAAAAGCGGCGATGCTAAAGTTTCTTTTTATGGAAATGAAAATAATAAAGAGAAACTGCTTTTTGAAAAAGAAATTATAAAAGCTAAAGAAATTAATTGGGCTTCTGATATTCCGAATAATTTTCCTCCAAGAATTACAACTTCTATCTATTCAACTAAAATGACAGATAAAAGTTTGTTTCATAAATTCTTGTTCGGACAACATTACAGAAAATACTACAGTATGCCAATTGATGTAAAAGTAGCCACTGTAGATACTTTAAAAGGCGGATTGAAACCTATTCGCGAAGGCGGCGGACATCAATCTGTTTCTTTAAGAATGTCTGATCCAAAAGGACGTGAATTTGTATTGCGAGGCATGAAAAAAAGTGCAACGGTATTTTTACAATCTGTGGCTTTTAAAGATCAATATGTGGTAAATGATTTTGAAGATACTTATACAGAAAGTTTTCTGTTTGATTTTTATACAACTTCGCATCCGTATGCTCCGTTTGTAATTGGCAGTATGTCTGATAAAATTGGTGTTTTGCATACTAATCCAATTTTATATTATGTACCAAAACAAAATGGTTTAGGAGAATTTAATGCCGGATTTGGAGATCAGCTTTATATGGTAGAAGAAAGACCAGCTGATAACCATTTAGACGGCAAAAACTTTGGAAATCCAAGTAATATAATTGGTACCGATGATATGATGCTGAATTTACACAAAGATGAAAAATACAGCGTTGACGAAAAGGAATATATAAAAGCGCGTTTGTTTGATATATTAATTGGCGACTGGGACAGACACAGTGACCAATGGCGCTGGGCAGAATTTAAAAAAGACGGTAAAGTTATTTACAGACCAATTCCGCGTGACAGAGATCAGGCCTTTGTAAAATATGATGGTGCTTTGCTTTCTATTTTAATGAATATTCCGGCACTTCGCCACATGAGAACTTTTAAAGACCGAATTGGCAATGTGAAATGGCTGAGCAGAGAACCATATCCAATGGATTTGGCTTTTTTAAGAACATCAGGCGAAAAAGAATGGGTTGAACAGGCTAAGTTTATTCAGGAAAATTTATCTGACAGCGACATCGAAAATGCTTTTAAAAATATGCCTAAAGAAGTTCAGGATGAAACGGTTGCTGAAATTATCCGAAAACTAAAAAACAGGAAAAAAGATCTTCAAAAATACGCAGCCCGATATTCTGATGTTTTAAGCAGAACAGTTATGATTGCCGGAACTGATAAAAAAGACAAATTTGTTTTGAACCATAATGCTAAAAAAAGTATTGAAGTTCAGGTTTACAGAGTTAAAAAAGATGGTGATGAATTGCAATACTCCAAAATACTTACTGATGCTAAAACCAAAAACTTATGGATTTATGGATTAGATGATAATGATGTTTTTGAAGTAAAAGGCGATCAAAAATCAAAAATTAAAGTTCGTTTAATTGGTGGTCAGAATAATGACACTTACAATATTGAAAACGGAAGAAAGGTTATTGTCTACGATTTTAAATCAAAAGAAAACACTTATAAGCTAGATTCGAAAACACAGACGCAGCTGACAGACGATTACGATGTTAACTTGTATAATTATGAAAAACCGAAATATAACGTAATTTCTGGTCTTCCAAATATTGGATTTAATCCTGATGATGGCGTTAAATTGGGTATTAATCTAAATTATACGGTGAATAATTTCAAACAGAATCCGTATACGCAAAGACATATTTTTAATGCTTTCTATTATTTTGCTACTGGTGGTTTAGAATTTAATTATGCCGCTCATTTCCCAGGTTTGTTAGGAAAATGGGTTATTGATGTTGAATCGCTTTATACTACGCCAAACTTTGCGATGAATTATTTTGGATACGGAAATGAATCTCAATATGATGATGATCTAAGTATGGATTACAACCGTGTACGCATTCGTAAATTTAATGCTTCGGGAGCCATTAGACACGTGGGAAGATACGGAAGTGAATTCAGCATTCAGCCTATTTTTCAGAGAATGACAGTTGAGGAAACGAGTAATAGATTTATTGACACTCCAAATATTGTAAATCCGGATGTTTTCAGCAGTCAGAATTACGGAAGCTTGAAAGTAAAATATCTTTTCAAAAATTCTGATTTTGCTGCCAAACCAACTCTTGGAATGTATTTTATGATTGCCGGAACTTGGACAACTAATTTAGACGAAACCAAGAAAAATTTCCCAACTCTTGAAAGTGTTTTAGGTTTTACACACCGAATTGACAAAAACGGTAAACTGGTTTTAGCAACTTATCTAAAAGGAAAAGCGATTTTAAATAATAACTACGAATTCTACCAAGGTGCTTCTCTGGGAGGAGATACTGATTTACGTGGTTTTAGAAATGAACGTTTTTTAGGAAATTCATATTTTTCTCAAAGTTCTGATTTGCGTTTAAGCATAGGCCGAATCAGAAAAACAATTGCTCCGTTTACTTACGGAATTCTAGGCGGTTTTGATTATGGAAGGGTTTGGCTTGACGGCGAAAATTCAAGAAAATGGCATCAGGATTACGGAGGCGGACTTTGGTTAAATGCCATTAATGTTTTAACTGCCAGAATCTCGTACTTTAAATCTCCTGATGAAATAGGACGAGTTATTTTTGGAGCCGCATACAGCTTCTAGCTGTTAGGTTCAGAGTAACAAAGCAACAAAGGCTCAAAGGTTTCTGCTGCGAATTACATCAATTTCCATTAATTTTTTATTAAATATAATTCGGGGAAATTGGTTTAATTCGCGGCAGACTTTTTTTGCAAAACAACTTTGTACCTATGTGACTTTGCCTCTTTGAACCTAAATTATTTCAACCTAAATTCATATACATTCCCTCCTATTTTATCGGCTTTTTCATCTGCGATAAGCAAGGTATTATTGTCTTTAAAAACTATTGCTTCTTTTTGAGAAAAATGATTTAATTCTATTTGGGTTTGAGTTCCTTTGTGGAATAAATCTCCTTTAAAACCTTTAAATAAAAGAACTTTATCGTGGCTTAACAAAGCTACTTTTTTTCCGTCAGGACTTATTGACGCACTGGTCAAAACACAATGATTGTAATTATTGCAGGTTTTAAACTCTCCTATTTTTACGGCTTTTTGAGTTCCGGATGCGTTTTTTATTTTGTAGATAAAGGCTGTTCCGTCAAAACCTTTGCTTCTGTTTTTTGTAAAAAGGTAGAAATATCCTCCATGTTCAAAAAAACCTTCCACATCATAAAACATTTCTTTTTTCTTTGGCGGAAATTCAGTTTGTTCAGGATAAGAAAATGAGATTTTATATTCGGCAGAAGCCACATCTTTACTTAACTGATTTTTAGCAACTTTGTAAATACACAAATCTCTGCGTTTGTTATCATTGTTTCCAAAATCCCCAATATAAATATTACCGGCTTTATCTTTTGTAATATCTTCCCAATCAACATTTGAAGCGTTCGAGATTGTAATCGTTTTTTCTATTTTTCCTTTAGAATTGATGGCATAAAGAGCATTTTTATTACCGCTGTCTTCAAGAGTGTAAATTATATTGGTTTCAGGAAAATAAGTAATTCCCGAAACTTCTTTTAATTTCTTCGGAAGCGAATAAAGCGTTTTCAAATCGTTGCCTGATTGCTGCTGGCAAGCCAATAAAACTATAGAAACGGCTATTAAAAAAGTTTTTTTCATAAGATTGTTTTTTGTTCAGGCACAGATTATGAGGTTTAAAGAATTGCAAAAAATCATTTTAATCTTTGAAATCTACAGCCTAAAAACTTTAAACTAAGTTTGTGTTTTTAAAATTACGCGTAATAAATTCAAAAGCGGCGTGCATGATATGTCCCATCGATTTGGCATTTTTAAATTTCATATCGTTGGTATATCGGTACAATTCCATTTTTAACTGATCTAAATGTTCTTGTGTCGAAATGGTATCGTGGCACATTATATTCAGTAATTTTTTTATTCTGGTCTCGGCAGAATGAATACGTTTTGCCAGAATCGCTCTTTCTTCGTCTTTGTACTGAATAATTGAACGTTCTTCTAATTTCTCTTTAATCAGCTTAATCATTGGATAATTTTCCTTGAAAAACTGCGGACGATAAACTTTGAAATTGCCTTCGTAGCATTGCTGGTCAAAATCAATTGGACGTATTTTATAAACTACCTGATCAAAATCGTGAATTGGGACAATTACATAATTGTACGCTCTCATATCGCCCAAGAGCCTAATCATACAGCGTTCGTTGAATTTTACAAATTCTTTCGCTATTTGTGCTTTCTCCATTTCGGTACATTTGTCCAGCAAAGTATCCATAAAAACATCGCCCGGAATCCCAATAATATGCTCCTCGATTAAAGTATCGTTATAAACCAAAAAGTTGATTTTATCCGGCGAAAGTATATCTTCTAATTCTAATCCGTAAATTCTCGAAGCATCAGCTTTTTTTATGTAAAAATGAACGTAATTGTCGTTTAGAATATTTCTTACTTTAATTCGAAATGGTTTTGAATTTCCAAAAGTGCAATAGTCAATGGCATCGACATTTAAATACTGAATGATCTCATTGTTCCCATCAGAATGTAAAAGAGAATAGATTTTTTTGAGATTTAGATCGATTTCATTTCTTTCAAATTCACTGTAATAAACCCGAATCCATAGAGTATCGGTTTCATTTTTATCGTAAACATTAATCGAACCCGAAAACCGCAGTAAGTCATCATAAAACACAGAAACTTTCGAAATACGTTCGAATCTGTCTAAATAACTTAAAAGTGGCTGTGTTAAAGGAAAAGACGGTTTTTTTAACACCATTAAAGGTTCGCTCATTTTGAATATCTTTATTACAAATTTACATCAATAAGATTATAAAAATAAATTTGGCGTAACAATATGTAAGTTGATTCGTCTTACTTAAAACTAAAACCGAAATAAATTTGGAAACCATCCTTACTATTCAGAATCTCAGTAAAAGATACGGGCGAATTCAGGCTCTTAAAAATGTATCTTTTAGCATACAAAAAGGCCATGTCTACGGAATTCTAGGCCCTAACGGAAGTGGAAAATCAACTACTCTTGGAATTGTTTTAAATGTTGTAAACAAAACTTCGGGCGATTATAAGTGGTTTGACGGAAACGTTGAAACGCATGAAGCTTTAAAAAAAGTTGGTGCTATTATCGAGCGTCCAAATTTTTATCCGTACATGACCGCCGAAGAAAACCTAAAACTGGTTTGTAAAATTAAAAGTATTGATTATTCTAAAATTAAAGAAAAACTTGATCTTGTTGGTTTAACCGAAAGAAAAGATTCAAAATTCAGCACTTTTTCTTTAGGCATGAAACAGCGTCTGGCGATTGCGTCGGCACTTTTAAACGATCCTGAAATTTTAATTCTCGATGAACCAACAAACGGTTTACATCCGCAGGGAATTCATCAAATTAGAGATATTATTAAAGAAATTGCTTCGCAGGGAACTACCATTTTACTGGCTTCGCACTTATTAGACGAAGTCGAAAAAGTATGTTCGCACGTTATTGTTTTGCGAAAAGGCGAAGTTTTATATTCTGGTTCTGTAGATGGAATGTCTGCCAATGAAGGTTTCTTTGAAATTTCTTCAAATGATAACGCTGCATTGAAATCTGTTTTAGAAGGACATCAGGCAATAGCACAGATTAAAGACGAAGACGGAAAGGTTCTGGTGTATTTAAAATCTGATTTATCAGCTTCAGAATTGAATCAGTTTTTATTCTCAAAAAATATTGTTTTAAGTCATTTGGTAAAACGTAAAAATAGTCTGGAAGCACAGTTTTTAGAATTAACCAAAAATACCAATCCAAAAATCTAACTAAGCCATGAACAGACTTATCTCTATAGAATTGCAAAAAATCTGGATGAACAAAGCCAGCCGTATCTTAACATTAACGTATTTTATCCTGCTTTCTTTTATCGCTTTAATTGCCTCAATTAAATTTGATATTGGTCCATTCAAATTTCATTTGGCCGAAATGGGAATCTTTAATTTTCCTTTTATATGGCATTTTAATACTTATGTAGCAGCTATCTTAAAATTGTTTCTTGCTATTGTAATTGTTTCTATGATGGCGAACGAATACAGCTATGGAACATTAAAACAAAACCTGATTGATGGTTTAAGTAAAAAAGAATTTATACTGTCAAAATTCCTTACAGTTGTTTTATTTGCATTTATCTCAACTGTTTTCATTTTTATTATGAGTTTAATATTGGGGCTTATTTTCTCTTCATACACCGAGATTGGTATCATTTTTAGCGATTTAGATTATCTTCTTGCCTTTTTTGTAAAATTAACCGGATTCTTTTCTTTCTGCTTATTCCTTGGGATTTTAGTAAAACGCTCTGCTTTTGCACTAGGTTTTCTTTTAGTCTGGAATATAATCGAAGCCATAATTAAAGGTTTCTTAGCTTTTAAAGTTTTTCCGGGAAGCGATATCGACAAAAAAATTACTCAGTTTCTTCCTTTAGAATCTATGTCAAATTTAATTGTTAATCCAGGTCCAAGATTATCTGTAGTTAAAAATATTGGATCTCAAATGGGAATTGATACAGACATTGATTACAGTGTAAGTTATTTTGCAATTTTAATTGTATTAGTGTGGACATTTTTATTCATATACTTTTCTTACAAACTATTAAAAAATCGAGATTTATAGTATATTTGCTATACTATGAATTATGCAAGAAGTTTTTTTATTATTCTATTTTTATGCATTTCATCTTTAACGATGAATGCTCAAGTTATAACTATTGATGATACAAAAACACCACAGCAGCTCATTGAAGATGTTTTAGTTAACAGCTCGTGTGCTGCTGCCTCGAATTCCACCGGAAAAGGCGATACTTTTAGACCCGGAAAACAAAGCTTTGCTTATTTCAACAGAAACGGAACGAGTTTTCCTTTTGAAGAAGGAATAATTTTAGCAACGTCAACAGCACAAAATGCGAGCGGTCACTTTGTCAGCAATCCAAATGATGGTGCTGATGACAGTGTTTTATGGGGGCGCGACACCGATTTGGATCAGACATTAGGTATAAATTCGATAAACACAACAGTTCTCGAATTTGACTTTATTGCAAATACAAATTCTTTGAGTTTTAATTATATTTTCGCTTCAAATGAATATCAATATAATTTTCCCTGTACCTATTCTGATGGATTTGCTTTTTTAATCAAAGAAGAAGGAACGGCTGATCCTTATAAAAATTTAGCCGTAATACCCAATACAAATATTCCTGTTTCTTCTGTAAATATTCACCCAAAAATTGAACCGGGAGTAAGCGTAGGAGGTATTAATTATCAAGGATGCGCAGCTTCAAACGAAAGTTACTTTAACGGTCTAAATACAAATACAAGTCCAATAAATTTTGCAGGGCAAACCGTTGTAATGACTGCATACAGCACAGTAACTGCAGGAAAAAAATACCATGTAAAACTCGTAATTGGAGATGCTGATGTTAGATATCAGACTTCGGCAATTTTCCTTGAAGCTGGAAGTTTTGCTTCAAAAATTGCCCTTGGAGAAGATCGTACAATTACAAATAACAATCCGGCATGTTTTGGAGAAAAAATTACTTTAGACAGTAAACTATCATCTGCTGATTATACTTTTAAATGGTATAAAAAAGAAAACCCTGCTGTTAATCTAAGTACAGCTTCAACTTATGATGTTACAGCCACAGGAAATTATGTCGTTGAAGCCACCGCAATAGGGACAACTTGTGTATTATCAGGAGAAATAAAAATTGATTATGCTCCTGAAATCCTTTCAACAAATACTACACTTTTACAGTGTGATGATAATACAGATGGGATTTCGATTTTCAACTTAAGCAAAGCCAATAATATTGTAAAAAACAATGTTACCAGCATTACTAATGAAGGATATTATGTAACATTAGCCGATGCTCAGACAAAAAACAACAAAATAACAACGCCGAATAATTATACCAATACAGCAAACAATCAAGTTGTATATGCTCGTTTAGAAAATCAATTTGAGTGTTTTAAAATTGCCGAAGTTACATTACAAATCGCTGCAACATCAATTGCTGATCCTGCTCCTATAAGTACTTGTGATGGAGATGAAACCCAGGATGGACTATATCAGTTTGATCTTAATGCTGAAGTTACTCCAAAAATCACGGCAGGACTTCCGAGTGGTTTAACTGTAAATTATTATTTGACTGCCAATGATGCTTTAACAGAAACAAACCCGCAATTAAATATCTTTAAAAACACAACTCCCTATAATCAAACTATTTACGCCCGAGTTGTAAATGGCCCGGATTGTTATGATGTTGTACCTGTTCCTCTCGTCGTAAATACTTTTGATCCGCCAAATTTTGAAAATGAATCTGAATATTTATGCAAAAATGATCAAATCACTTTAACCGTTGCAGCTGGATTCAGCAGTTATTTGTGGAGTAATGGAGAAACTTCAAATTCAACAATAATTACTACTCCCGGCGATTACTTCGTAACGGTAAAAGATGCAAACGGCTGTGAAAAAACTAAAAATTTTAAAGTTATATTATCAGAACCAGCCACAATAACAAATGCTGCTGTTAAAGATTTTTCCGGAAATGACAATTCTGTTTTAATAGAATATACCGGAACCGGAAACTACGAATTCTCTTTAGATGGATTAACTTTTCAAGATAATCCTTTGTTTACAGCTGTTGCAACAGGAACTTATAATGCAATTGCAAAAGATAAAAATGGCTGCGGATTATCAAATTCATTTTTGTTATATGTTTTAGATTATCCTAGATTTTTTACTCCAAACGGAGACGGTTATAATGACTTATGGGTTATTGAAGATTCTAATGTGCTGCCTAATTACACAATTCATATTTTTGACCGCTATGGAAAATTCTTAAAAGAGATGAATCAAAACAGTCCGGGCTGGAACGGATTATTTAATGGACAGCAGCTCCCGTCTGATGATTATTGGTTTACTTTGACCTTTGCAGACGGCAGAAATGTAAAAGGACATTTTAGCTTGAAAAGATAATGTATTAAAATTTCAATACCTGAAATTCTAAAGTCCGAATCCGAACTATACCATAAAAAAGAATCCCAAACTCCTAATGGAATTTGGGATTTTTTATATTGAAAGTTATAACTAATTAGATTTTATATCTTTTTCTATCAGTTTCACTTAAGTAAATCTTTCTTAAACGAAGAGATTTTGGAGTAACTTCAACATACTCATCTTTTTGAATATACTCTAAAGCTTCTTCTAAAGAGAATTTGATAGCTGGAATAATTCTAGCTTTATCATCAGCTCCAGAAGAACGTACGTTAGAAAGTTTTTTCGTTTTAGTAACGTTAACAGTCATATCGTCGCTACGAGTGTTTTCTCCAATAACTTGTCCTTCGTAGATATCCTCGTTTGGATCAACGAAGAATTTACCACGATCTTGTAATTTATCGATAGAGTAAGGAATTGCTTTTCCGTTTTCCATAGAGATTAACGAACCGTTGTTACGTCCAGGAATTTCTCCTTTGTATGGTTCGTATCCAATGAAACGGTGTGCCATAATAGCCTCACCAGCAGTTGCAGTAAGCAATTGATTTCTTAAACCGATAATTCCACGAGATGGAATGTTAAATTTAATGATCATACGCTCACCTTTACCTTCCATAGAAAGCATTTCACCTTTACGGATTGTTACGAATTCAACCGCTCTACCTGAAAGGTTTTCTGGTAAATCGATAGTTAATTCCTCAATTGGCTCACATTTAACACCATCAACTTCTTTGATGATAACTTGCGGCTGACCAATTTGAAGCTCGTACCCTTCTCTTCTCATTGTTTCGATAAGAACAGATAAGTGAAGTACACCACGACCAAAAACCATGAATTTATCAGCAGAATCAGTTTCTCCAACTTTCATCGCTAAGTTTTTCTCAAGCTCTTTAGTTAATCTTTCACGGATATGTCTAGAAGTAACAAATTTACCTTCTTTACCAAAGAAAGGAGAATCGTTAATTGTAAACAACATACTCATAGTTGGCTCGTCAATAGCAATTGTTTGTAAAGCTTCCGGGTTTTCAAAATCAGCGATAGTATCACCAATTTCGAAACCTTCAATACCTACAACAGCACAAATATCTCCAGCAACAACTTCTTCAACTTTTCTACGGCCTAAACCTTCGAAAGTGTGTAATTCTTTAATTCTTGATTTGATAACTTTACCATCTCTTTTTACTAAAGAAATTGGCATTCCTTCTTTCAAAGTACCTCTTTCAAGACGTCCGATAGCGATACGACCTGTAAAAGAAGAGAAATCTAAAGATGTAATCAACATTTGTGGAGTACCTTCAGAAACTTTAGGAGCAGGAACATTAGCAATAACCATGTCTAATAAAGGCTCGATGTTTTCTGTTTGGTTTTTCCAGTCATCAGACATCCAGTTGTTTTTAGCAGAACCGTAAACAGCAGGGAAATCTAATTGCTCTTCTGTAGCACCTAATTCAAACATTAAGTCAAAAACTTTTTCATGTACTTCTTCCGGAGTACAGTTTTCTTTATCAACTTTATTAATTACAACGCATGGTTTTAAACCTAAGTCAATAGCCTTTTGCAATACGAAACGCGTTTGCGGCATCGGCCCTTCAAAAGCATCTACCAGCAAACATACACCATCGGCCATGTTCAATACACGCTCAACTTCACCTCCAAAATCCGCGTGGCCTGGAGTGTCGATAATGTTGATTTTTGTTCCTTTGTACTGAACAGAAACGTTTTTAGAAGTAATAGTAATACCTCTCTCACGCTCTAAATCGTTATTATCAAGAATTAAATCACCTGTATTTTCGTTTTCACGAAATAATTGACAGTGATACATAATTTTATCAACCAAAGTGGTTTTACCGTGATCGACGTGGGCAATAATTGCAATATTTCTAATAGATTCCATTTGTGATTTTTAATGGGTGCAAAAGTACACTTTATTTTGTAAAAAAAAATGTTTCTGCGATAGTTTGCGTATATACAAGTAATTAGTTCATTAAAACAGTGTTAATTTACCCTCCAAAATGAACTTTACTTATTGTTTAGTTATAGTTAATTTAACTATATTTGATTGATGAAAAGTAAAACTCTCCAAATTACTCTTGTTTACGTTATCATATCGCTAATTATGGCAATTGTATGTCATAATTTAATTACTGACTACTTTTTTCAAACAAAATACTTTTATTTATTTTTCATAAAAGATGTACTTTTCATTATAGCTACTGCATTTATTTTCAAATACATACTTTCAAGAAACGAAAAGAAAAATATTTCAGTTTTTAAAAAATTAAAAAAGACAAATGAAGAAATAAAGGAGTCTAATGAAAAATATGACATAGTTGCAAAAGCAACAAGCGATACTATTTGGGACTGGAAAATACAGGAAGACCGAATAAATTGGAATAAAGGTATCGAGGGAATTTTTGGCTATAATCCGGAAGAAGTTGGAAAAACTTCAAAATGGTGGTTTGATAAAATTCACCCGGAAGATAGTATCCGAATGTCAATAAAACTATATTCATTTATTGAACAAAAAACTGAAAAATGGCAGGATCAATATCGTTTTAGATGTGCAGACGGAACATATAAGTATGTTTTGGACAGAGGTTTTTTACTTAAAGATGAAAACGGAAGAGCCATCAGAATGATTGGAGCGATTCAGGACATCACCAAACAAAAAGAAGAAGAACAGCGATTAAAACTTTTAGAAACTGTAATTACACAATCTAAAGACTCTATTCTTATTACCGAAGCTAATTCTGAAGATCGAAAAATTCCAAGAATAGTTTATGTTAATCCAGCATTTTCTCAAATGTCCGGATACGAATCAAACGAAATCATTGGAAAATCTACCAACATATTTAAAGGGCCAAAATCAGATTCAGAAGAATTAAAAAAACTTTTAAGAGCTATTAAGAACGAAGAAGAATGTGTTATAGAAACCATCACCTATACTAAATCTAAGGAAGAATATTGGGTGCGTTTTGCCATGATTCCAATTTTCAACAACGAAGGTGTAATTACACACTGGATTTCTATACAACGAGACATTACTGACGAGAAAAAGCTGGAAACAGAAAAAGAACATCTTATTCGTGAACTTACACAAAACAACAAAGATTTAAAACAGTTCTCTTACATCACCTCACACAATCTTCGCGCACCATTATCAAATTTAATTGGACTTTTAAATCTTATAGAAGATATTCCAATTGAAAACGAAGAACTTGAAGAAATTCTGGCAGGTTTCACAAAATCAACTCATTTATTAAATGAAACAATAAACGACTTGGTAAAAGTTATCATAATAAAAGACAACCCATCAATGCAAAAAGAGGAGGTTTCTTTAAAAGAGGTTTTTGAAAATGTTTTTAGCCAATTGTCTTTTCAAATCGAACTTCACAAACCTATTATAAAACTTAAATTTGACAAAGTACCGCTTTTAAATACAAATAAAGCGTATATTGAAAGTATTTTACTGAATTTACTAACCAATTCAATTAAATACAAATCAGAAAACAGAAAATTAAAAATATCAATTACTGCTGAGCAAATAGACCATCAGGCGATACTTACGTTCAAAGACAATGGAATTGGGATTGATTTAGAAAGAAATAAAGACAAAGTTTTTGGTCTTTACCAAAGATTTCATAATTATCCCGACAGCAAAGGACTAGGTTTGTATCTTGTAAAATCTCAGGTCGAAACCATGGGAGGAACAATTTCTATAGACAGTGAAGTTAACAAAGGCACCACATTTACTATAACTTTTAAAAACTAAATTCATTATGTTTGAGCAAATCTTATGCATTGACGATGACCCAATTACGTTGATGCTGTGTAAAAAAGTAATTTCAAAATCTTCGTTTGCAAATGAAATTATTACTGCTCAAAATGGAGAAGAAGCACTTCATCACTTCAATACTTTAAAATACAACAACAAAAATAAAGTAGAAAAAAAACCAGAATTAATTTTCTTAGACTTAAACATGCCAATTATGGGCGGATGGGAATTTTTAGATCACTTTACATCTGAAGCTTACTCAGAGTTTAACACCGCAAAAGTTATTGTATTGTCATCTACAATAGATCCTGAGGATTTAGCTAAAGCAAAAAAATATCCTATAATAATAGACTTTCTTTCAAAACCAATTACACAGGCAATGCTCGAATATCTCAAAAAGAAAATTGGGATATAAAATTTAAACCAATATTTAAATCTAATACTTTTTACTTATTTCATTCAAAACTTCAGACATATTGATTCAGGAATTTTTAAATTAAAATTCCAATAATACCTAAACAAAAAAAAGTCCTCGAAAAGAGGACTTTTTATATCTTATAATTGTATTTAATTACAATTTAGCAACGTGTTTCGTTAATTTAGACTTCAAGTTAGAAGCTTTATTATCATGAATGATGTTCTTTTTAGCTAATTTATCGATCATAGAGATTACAGTTGATAATTTAGCAGCAGCATCAGATTTATCAGTAGCTAATCTTAATGCTTTAATAGCATTACGAGTAGTTTTATGCTGATATCTGTTAAGAACTCTTCTTTTTTCGTTACTTCTGATTCTTTTTAATGCTGACTTATGATTTGCCATTTTCTTTTAATTTTAGATGTAATAATTATTATAAATACTAGTTAAAAAAGAAAAACCTCCCACAACTGTAAACAATCACTTTGGTTTTAACTAATAAAACAAGAACCGAGACACCAATTTTTGTTTTACAAAACTTATTTACAACTAATTCTGTAGTCCGTAGGGGAATCGAACCCCTGTTACCAGGATGAAAACCTGGCGTCCTAACCCCTAGACGAACGGACCAATATTCTCCTAAGTTGGAAACTTTTCAATATGTAATATAACTTGTAGTCCGTGGGGGAATCGAACCCCCCTTACCAGGATGAAAACCTGGCGTCCTAACCGATAGACGAACGGACCGCGCTTCTGTATTGCGGATGCAAAGATACATCTATTTTTTATTTGCGCAACACCTAATGCAAAAAAATCTATATTTTTTTAATAAGCCTTTGCAAAAAGCACTCTTTTAGAAGAAGGTTCCCCAGTAAACACGCAGGTTCCCGCCTCTTCAACAGCACCCAAAGGAATGCAGCGAATGGTCGCTTTTGTCAAATCTTTTATCTTTTCTTCAGTAGCTGCAGTTCCATCCCAATGAGCCGAAATAAAACCTCCTTTACCTTCTAAAACTTCTTTAAATTCCTCAAAATTATTTACTTCTGTAATATGAGTATTTCTATAAGTCAAAGCTTTGTCAAATAAATCCTTTTGAATCTGCTCTAATAAATCATTCACATGATCCACTATTTTTTCAGCAGCCACAACTTCTTTTGATAAATTATCACGTCTTGCAACCTCAAAAGTTCCATTTTCTAAATCTTTTGGCCCAACAGCAATTCTAACAGGAACACCTTTTAATTCCCATTCAGCAAATTTAAATCCTGGTTTTTGAGTTGTTCTATCATCATATTTCACAGAAATCTTAAGCTTTCTCAATTTAGCAGTCAATTCATTAACCGCTGCTGTAATTTGAGCTAATTGTTCATCTGTTTTATGAATAGGTACAATTACAACTTGTATTGGAGCTAAATTTGGAGGCAGCACCAATCCCTGATCATCAGAATGTGTCATAATTAAAGCCCCCATCAAACGAGTAGAAACTCCCCATGACGTTCCCCAAACGTGCTCTTGTTTTCCTTCTGCATTAGCAAATTTCACATCAAAAGCTTTTGCAAAATTCTGACCTAAAAAGTGTGAAGTTCCAGCCTGTAAAGCTTTTCCATCCTGCATCAAAGCTTCAATACAATACGTTTCATCTGCTCCGGCAAAACGCTCTGTTTCAGTTTTAAAACCTTTTACAACCGGAATTGCCATAAAGTTTTCTGCAAAATCAGCATAAACATTCATCATTTTCTCCGATTCCTCAATTGCCTCGTCTTTTGTAGCGTGAGCCGTATGCCCTTCCTGCCATAAAAATTCGGCAGTTCTTAAAAACAAACGTGTACGCATTTCCCAGCGAACCACATTAGCCCATTGATTAATAAGCAAAGGTAAATCTCTATAAGACTGCACCCATCCTTTATATGTAGACCAAATAATCGCCTCACTTGTTGGACGAACAATAAGCTCTTCTTCTAATTTCGCATTAGGATCAACC
This sequence comes from Flavobacterium sp. 22659, assembly GCF_052044235.1. Lineage (NCBI taxonomy): Bacteria > Pseudomonadati > Bacteroidota > Flavobacteriia > Flavobacteriales > Flavobacteriaceae > Flavobacterium > Flavobacterium sp. 22659. Next base: position 155,977 of record NZ_JBQEMU010000006.1, on the reverse strand, counting down.
ATAAGTTTCCCTGGTCTGTCCTCGTCATTTTTCAGCCTGTAATGCGTTACAACAGCACATTCTTTTGCAAATCCTTCAGCATTTTTCTCTTCAGCTTCGAACATACTCTTCGGCACAAATAAGGGGAAATAAGCATTTTGATGTCCTGTTTCTTTAAACATTCTATCTAACTCTGCCTGCATCTTTTCCCAAATTGCATAGCCGTATGGTTTGATTACCATACATCCTCTAACTCCTGAATTTTCAGCTAAATCTGCTTTGACAACCAGCTCATTATACCATTTGGAATAATCTTCTGATCGTGTAGTAAGGTTCTTACTCATATTATATAGTTTGGCACAAATTTTGTTTTAAATAATTTTAACTAAATAGTTTGACAAAACTAACTATTTTTGTAATGTGCAACAATAAAAAACACCACAGATATGAAAACTTATACTACTCTCCGCCAAAACTCAAGTCATTTTTACTTAATTGGATTACTGAGTTTTCTTTTAGCATCATGTGGTTCTTACCAAAACACATCTTATTATGACAGTGATGGTGTTTATGGTAATTCTACCAACAGATATGCTCAAACAAACAATACCACAGCAGCAAACAATCAATATAGAGATTATTTTAGATCACTACAAGAAGATGATCAGCCAACTGAAATTTTCACAGATGTAGACAATTATGGCAATTATTCTGAAAGCGACAGCACAAGAACCGCTTCTACAGCTTACCCTGCTTGGGGAAGCAGTAATTCAGATGTATCTGTAAACGTATACTCTACTCCGAGCTGGTCATTTGGACTAGGATGGGGATATCCTTATTACGGATGGGGTTACGGCGGATACTGGGGCGGAGGCTACTGGGGAGCCGGATGGGGTTATCCAGGATATGCTTGGGGATACCCTGGCTACTGGGGACCAGGATGGGGTTATCCAGGATACTGGGGAGGCGGCTATTACGGAAACTATTCATACAGCTACGGAAGAAGAGGGTCTGCTGCTTACTACAACAATAGATATTATTCTTCAAACAGAGCGTATGCTTCTAACAGAAACTACCTTTCAAACAGAAGTTATACTACCAACAGAAACAGTTTCTCTAACAGAAACAGCTATACTACAAACAGAAATTACACCAATAGATCAAACAGCTATTCTGACTACAGAAGAAGTTCATCTGTAAATGGAAGAACTTACGATAGTTCGAGCCCAAACTTCACTAATAGAAGAAGCTATTCTACTCAAGGCCAAAACAGCACTTACGATTATTCTAACAGAAGATCAAGCAGCAGTACTATGCCTTCAAACAGAAGCTACAACAACAGCAGCAACAGCAACTCATCAAGAAGCTACTCTCCTAGCCCATCACGTTCAATGAACAGCGGAGGAGGAAGCATGAGATCATCTGGCGGCGGCGGTGGCGGCGGAGGAAGATCTTACGGTGGCGGAGGAGGCGGAAGAAGGTAACATTTTCGCCCTTTTTCCAATCTAATATCACACACTAAATAATTACCCAATGAAAAAAATATTATTCCTATTTATTACAGGACTGACTGTCAGCGTCTCATATTCTCAGGAAGTTTCTGATGCTGTACGATATGCACAAGACAATTTGACTGGAACTGCAAGATTCAGAGCAATGAGCGGTGCTTTTGGAGCTGTTGGAGGAGATTTATCTGCCATTACTGTAAATCCTGCCGGATCTGCCGTATTTAACAACAATCAGGTTGGAGTTTCTTTCAGCAATCAAAATATTAAAAACAACTCTAACTATTTTGGAACACAAACTTCTGATAAAGAGAATTCTTTTATTTTAAATCAAGCCGGAGCTGTTTTTGTTTTTAAAGACCATAATCCAAATAACGGATGGAACAAAATTGCGATTGGCGCCAGTTACGAAAACACTAATAATTTTGACAATAATGTTTTTTCTGCCGGCACAAATCCAACAAATTCTATTGGATCATATTTTGTAAATTTTGCTAATGGAATTGAATTAGGAAATATAACAGGAATTCCTTACAGAGATCAGTTTTACAACGAACAACAGGCTTACTTTGGATATTACGGACACGTAATTAATCCTGTTAACGAAAACAGTAACACAAATACCCAATACACATCAAACGTTCCTGCAGGTGGAAACTACTATCAAGAAAATGGAATTCACACAAGCGGGTACAATAGTAAATTAAGTTTCAATATTGCAAGTTCTTACAAAGACAGACTTTATTTCGGAGCAAACTTAAATGTTCACGTTACAGATTATAGAAGATCGAGCAGTTTTTACGAAGATAACTCTAATCCGTTACAGCCTACTGCAACTATTTCTAATTTACGTTTCAATAATGAACTTTACACATACGGAAACGGCTTTTCTTTTCAGCTAGGAGCTATTGCAAAAGTAACAGAAGCATTCAGACTTGGTTTAGCTTATGAATCGAATACTTGGTACAGTCTTTATGACGAAGTATCCCAAAGCCTTGGCACAACAAGACAAGCAACTGGAGGACCGGAAATTTTTGAAAACATAAATCCAAACGTTGTAAATGTATACGAATCTTATACATTACAAACACCAGGTAAGTTTACTTTCAGCGGTGCTTATGTTTTTGGAAAATCAGGCTTAATTAGTTTAGATTACTCAATTAAAGACTACAGCAACACTAAATTTAAACCAACAAACGACACAGGTTTTAGAGGAGTTAACAACGACATCAGCAATCAGCTTACTACTGCCGGAGAATTAAGAGTTGGTGCCGAATACAAAATAAAACAATTGAGTTTACGAGGCGGATATCGTTTTGAAGGAAGCCCTTATAAAAACGGAACTACAATTGGAGACTTAAACAGCTATTCTGGAGGTTTAGGGTATAGCTTTGGTTCTACAAAATTAGATCTGGCTTACTCTTATTTAGAAAGAAAATCTAACCAAGGTTTCTTTACAACAGGACTTACTGACGGCGCAAACATTACATCAAAGTTAAACAATGTGACTTTGACCTTATTATTTGAATTGTAATTAAGAATAAATAGATGAATGGAAATTTCCGTCAGGTTTACTTGGCGGATTTTTTTTGACTGAAAATTACTAGAAACCTTTATAAAAAACACCTAAATAAAACCGAAACAAGCGGTGTTTGAATAAAAAAGTGTAATTTTGCACTCCAATTTATAAAAGTATGAGAACCAAGTCTTTAAAAAAGAACAAAATTAACGTAATCACTCTTGGGTGTTCAAAAAATGTATATGACAGTGAAGTGCTTATGGGACAACTTCGTGCTAACGGAAAAGAAGTTACACACGAAGCCACTGCTAAGGATGAAGGAAACATTATTGTAATTAACACTTGTGGATTTATTGATAACGCGAAAGCTGAATCAGTAAACATGATTTTGGAATATGCTGATAAAAAAGACAAAGGTTTAGTTGATAAAGTTTTCGTTACCGGATGTTTGTCTGAACGTTACAGACCTGATTTAGAAAAAGAAATTCCAAATGTGGATCAATATTTTGGTACAACTGAGTTACCTCAATTATTGAAAGCTTTAGGAGCCGATTATAAACATGAATTATTAGGAGAAAGATTAACTACAACTCCTAAAAATTATGCCTATTTAAAAATTGCCGAAGGATGCGACAGACCTTGCAGTTTCTGTGCAATTCCGTTAATGAGAGGTTCGCATGTTTCTCAGCCGATTGAAAAATTAGTTAAAGAAGCACAAGGTTTAGCGAAAAACGGCGTTAAAGAATTAATATTAATTGCTCAGGATTTGACTTATTACGGTTTAGATCTTTATAAAAAGAGAAATCTGGCAGAATTATTAGAAGCTTTAGCAGCTGTTGAAGGAATTGAGTGGATTCGTCTGCATTATGCTTATCCTACCGGTTTCCCAATGGATGTTTTGGAATTAATGAAACGCGAACCAAAAATTTGTAATTATATTGATATTCCATTGCAGCATATTTCAGATTCAATTTTGAAATCAATGCGTCGTGGTACAACTCAGGCTAAAACAACTCAATTATTAAAAGATTTCCGTGCTGCAGTTCCAGGAATGGCAATTAGAACCACTTTAATTGTAGGATACCCAGGAGAAACCCAGGAAGATTTTGAAATTCTGAAAGAGTTTGTTCAGGAAATGAAGTTTGACAGAATGGGATGTTTTGCATATTCACATGAAGAAAACACTCATGCTTACTTACTTGAAGACGATGTTCCGGACGATGTAAAACAGGCAAGAGCAAATGAAATCATGGAACTTCAGTCTCAAATTTCATGGGATTTAAACCAAGAAAAAGTTGGGCAAGTATTTAGATGTATCATTGACAGAAAAGAAGGTGCTCATTTTGTGGGAAGAACAGAATTTGACAGCCCGGATGTTGATAACGAAGTTTTAATTGACGCATCTAAGCATTATGTAAAAACAGGCGAATTTGTTAATATCAAGATAATTGAAGCAACAGAATTTGATTTATACGGAGAACCTGCTTAAATTTACCGTAAACAATTGCTAACGCAGACAAAAATATTTTTATGAAACCTATACAAAACTTAATTATTTTAGTTTTTACTTTATTCTGTTTCAACTCTGTTTCTGCCCAATACGGAAATGGATATGGAAATGGTTACGGCGGGTACGGTAACGGTTATGGCGGATATGGAAGAGGCGGCGGAATGGGAATGGACAGAAGCATGATGTCTGGACCACAAGCCAACACCAGTAAACCAAAAGAAATTCCTGTTGAAGAAACTGCTGCTAAAATTGTTGAACAAATGAAACCGGCTGTTAATCTTGACGAGCTTCAGTCAATTGCAATTACAAATGTTTTTGCTGACGGCTTAAGAGAACAAGGAATTCTTTTAAAAAATGAAAGCAGCTCTCAGGATCAGAAAATGGAACAAATGAAAGCTTTAAAAGAAAGCATGACAAAAAAAATCACTGCTTTTTTAAATCCAGATCAGGTAGAAAAATATACTGCTTTTATGGAAAATTTTAAAGAAATCAAAAAGCCAAAATCAAAGAAGAAAAAAGATAAAGACAATAAAGAAGAAGAAAAACCAGCTGAAAAAATTCAGGAATAATTGTTCCAAACTTCATAAAATGTAAACTATCATGGTAAGAAAACTTTTTTGTTATCTGATCTTAGCAATTATTATAACTTCTTGCTCAACAAATCCATATAAGACTACTGAAAAGGCATACGACCAGCAGTTAAAGACTTTAGAAAATCAAATTACAAGTAAAGAAGCACAGACAATACCGTCAGTAAGTCCGCTTATTATCGACACTACTTATGCATCGCAGCTTGGTATCGTAAAAGATACTTTATCAAAAACAGGTTCTACTTCTTTATTAAATGGAATTAGTACAGAATGGATTGGTACTGTAAACTTTAACTTAAGAAAACCAAGTTTTGTAATCATTCATCATACTGCACAGGATTCTTTACAGCAAACTATTAATACATTTACAAAAACAAGAACTCAGGTAAGTTCTCACTATATTATTTCTGAAAATGGAAAAGTAGTTCAAATGCTTAATGATTATTTAAGAGCGTGGCACGCAGGAAATTCAACCTGGGGAAAAAATACCGATTTGAATTCTTCATCTATAGGAATTGAACTTGATAATAATGGTTTTAAACCTTTTACAGAAGCTCAGATAAGCAGTTTGGTAGCTTTGTTGACAAAACTGAAAAAAGATTACAATATACCAACACAAAACTTTTTAGGTCATGCTGATATCGCACCAGGAAGAAAACAAGATCCAAGTGCTTTATTTCCGTGGAAAACATTAGCCGAAAAAGGTTTCGGAATCTGGCCTGACGCTGTTCTTGAAGAAGCACCATTTGATTTTAAAATTGAACCTGCATTAAGAATTATTGGTTATAACACTAAGAATCTTTCGGCAGCAATTCAGGCTTTTAAACTGCATTATATTCAAACCGATACAACTGCAACGCTTGACCGCAAAACAATTGATACGATATATTCTATATATAAAAAACAGATTCAGTAAAGACATCAATTAATAAATATATAAACGCATTTCTAATTTTATTGGAATGCGTTTTTTTTTCGCCGCAGATTAAGAGATTATAAAGATTATTATTCTCTTCTCTAGGCCTATTTTTTGCCTCGAATTTCACGAATTTTCACTAATTATTTACAGAGTAACAAGTACGTAAAATGTATTTCAAAGTTTGTGTAAAGAAAATTTGTAAGATCTTCTATCCTACTATAAAATTTAATTTGTGGAATTCGTGAAATTCACGACAAAAAACCTCAACCAAAGATTAAACAATCTATTTAATTCTTTTATCCCTATATCTATTGGGAACAGCAATAAAAAAGCTGCCAAAACATTAATATGTTTCGACAGCTCCAAAAAAAAAAAAAAAAATATCAATCTTTATCTCTAGAAAGAGTATGTTGTAGCAATTAATCCGAAGAATGAACCTCCTGTTGGAGCACCGTCTTTATCTAAAAAGATATCTTCAGAAGCAGCGTCGTATCTTAACTCGGGAATTATTGTCAATTTCCCTACTTTATAGTTTAATGAAATTGTATTAGCAAATACACTTGATCCTGTTAATGTTCCTAAACTTGGAGCAGCATCTTTAGCATCAAAATATTCCATTCTGTAAGCCAATAACAATGATGGACTGAATGAGTAATTTGCATATCCTACTAATGAGAACCATTCACCGTCTAATGTGCTGTCAAAATCATGTTTTGTTTTAGCATATGTTGCATTTAAACCCAATCCGAAACTATCGCTGATGGTTTTTGAAGCAGTTAAATCGAACTGTGTTTTATTTTCATTTGAAACCGGAATCAAACTTCCCGGCGTAGGGTTTGTACTTCCTGATGTAAAATTCAAATAAGCACTTCCAGTTTCACCTATATATCCAACTTGTCCGATATATGTTTTTTGGCTTGATCCGGCATCCATTGCAGATTTAAAGTCAGTTGGGTTGGTTATACCCAGCATGGCAGTAAATTTACCTGCAGTATATTGTGCTTTTACCCCTGTATTAAAAAATGGCCCATAAGAGAAAGCGTATGACATACTGTAGTTTTTATTGTCTACAGCATCTAACACTTCGTATCCAATGTGAGTACCAAAACTACCTGCAACCACTTTAAATTCGTCTGTAATCTGGTAAGTAAAAAATAATTGTTTAATTAAAAATTTAGCATTAATATCTTTATCTGTTGTTTCATTATATGAAAATTCCCCTGCTCTTTTCCCGAATCCTAAGTCAACAAAAACAGAAGCTTTTCCGAAAGTATGACTTGCTTCGATCGAAGCCATTCCTAATTCAAATGAATCCTGTGAGTTGGTAAAGCTCGTTAATCCATTCATTTGTTTAGAAAAATCATATTTATAGTATGCATCTGCAGACCCTCCCCAAGTTGTTGCCGGCGGAGTTGATGTTTCATCCTCTTGCGCAAAAGCAAAAGAACTCGTTAACGTGGCAGCTAAAACGTAAAATACTTTTTTCATGTGTTAATTGGTTTTTAGTTATTAATTGATTTTGGTTAGTTAATCTTTTATATATCTATTTAATAGTATAAGTCATTTTTAAAACCTTGAATCTTCCCCTAAAACCTCTTCATTTTCATTAGCGAATTTATTAACTTTTGTATGAGTAGAATAATTGAAAACTACTTTTTTGACGTTTTCAATGAAGAATTATGGATTACAAAAATTAAACTGCCAATAATTGTTATTTGGCATTTATAGCGTTTTGTTTTTGAAAAATCAACAACGCATTTCAAACCTTAAAACCAAAAAATACAGGGTAATTTAAAATTTATAATGAAAAAACAGACACAAAACAGACTTAAAAACAATTTAAAAAACAAAATACCCCATAAAAAAATGGGGTACTGATTAAAAAATAAAAAACAACAAACAAAACGACTTAATTTTACACTTATCAAAAACCTCACAAACAGACAATAATTTTTCCTACAAAAACACATACTCAAATTCACTCATTAAAACATGCTTGACTATCAAATTTTAGAGAATACAAAAACAAAAAAGCCTGCTCAAATTTGAACAGGCTTTCAATTTATACAAAGAGCTTTTTATCACTCTTGATTATTATATTTTCTTAAAAACTCTCTAACCTCTATTCCAGATTCTTTTAAATCTTCATCTTTCCACTTCCCTTCAGATTTTGCTGATTTTTTCAGAATAGAACAAGTTTCGTCTTTATCAGAAACTGACCAGGTAATCCAGCTGAGTTTTTTAGCTTCCATCCAGTCAATATATTCCTGCCAGGCTTTTACATTTAGCGGCCCGTCTCCAGAAGCTTCCATTCCTGCTGATTCTGAAATAAAAATCGGCAGACCTCTTTTTATTGCTTTATCTGTTTTATCTCTTAAATCTTTACCATGTGTTGCTGCATAAAAATGCATGGTATACATTATATTATTGTATCCTAAAATTGGATCTTCTGCCGGAAGGTCAACATCCTGATCCCAATGCGGACTTCCAACCAAAATAATATTATTTGGATCATTTTCTCTAATAACGCGTATTACTTCCTCAGAGTAGGTTTTCACTTCCCACCAGGTTTCATAATCGGGTTCATTAAATATCTCATATATAATATTAGGATACTTGGCATATTTTTTAGACATCTCGGCAAAAAAATCTTTTGCCTCTTTAAGGTTGATATTATGACTGTGCCAATCGATAATTACATATATATCTGATTTTATAGCACCGTTTATAACAGCTTCTATTTTTTCTTTTGAAAACTTCGGATCTTTAATATAGGAGTATTCTCCAAGTTCAATTCCCATTGCGGCGCGAACCACATTGCATTTAAAATCTTTTTTCAGCCAGCTTACTGCTTTTTCATTGTAAAATCTAGGCCACATACTATGCCAGCCAAAACTTAAACCACGCAGCACTATTGGCTGATTGTTTTGATCTACTAATTGAGTTCCTAAAACACTTAACCGGCCATGTTCTTTTACAAACTGTGCCTGCGAGAAACAACAGATTAATAAAAGAGCTGCTATAATTAAATTTGTTTTTAACTTAATCATATCATTATTTTTAAAGAGATAGTTTCAATGTTATGCAGTCATGAGAGGCTAATTCTGCCGTAAAGTTCTTTTTGGTATTTCCTGCTTCTTTATTTGTCCAAAGATTTTTTAATTTGAATGTTATTTTATTAAAATCAGCTTCATAACCAAAATCAAGATCTTTAAAAGCATTCTTTTTCCAGTCGAAATTAATCTTTTTAGAAACATCACTTCTATTTAAAAAAGTTACTGCCCAATTTCCATCAGACAAAGGTTTTACCCAAACTTCTAAACCGTCTTCAGCAGAATGTTTAAATCCTTGTATTCCTAATTTATCCTGATTTATCGCGATTAACTCCTTGTTTGTTAAAATTGCTAAGGTTTCTTTAGACATTTTTCTATAGTCATTTCCGGTAAACAATGGTGAAGAAAGCATACACCACATAGCAAAATGCGATTTATCTTCGGTATCGTTCATTTCGTTTCCTACTTCCATCATATCAAAATCATTCCAATGATCCGGGCCGGAATATTTACGGATATCTTTTCGCATTTCGGCAATTTTCATGAATCCCCACGAAGACCAATTTTCAGGGTGTTTGAATTCGCAGTCAAAACAAGGATAAATATCGCCGGATATTCTCCAAAGATTTCCAACTGGTTTTCCCCACTCCCACGGCTGATTATCGCCCCATTCGCAAAGACTGAAAACAATTGGCCTTCCAGCAGTTTTTAAAGCATTACTCATTGTGGTATAAGCTTCTGGCGCTGTAATACCTTTTGTATTACACCAATCGTATTTTAAAAAATCAATTCCAAGTTTGGCATAAAAACGAGCATCCTGATATTCGTAACCGCGAGTTCCCGGATATCCTGCACAAGTCTGCGTACCTGCGCAATTATACAACCCAAATTTTAAACCTTTACTGTGTACATAATCTATAAGAGCTTTCATTCCGTTAGGAAATTTAGCCGGATCAGGAACCAGATCACCATTTGCATCACGCTCCTTTGTCATCCAGCCGTCATCTAACACTATATAATTATAGCCTGCAGCTGCTAAACCAGACGAAACCATAATATCTGCTGTTTCTTTTACCAGTTTCTCATCTATATTAGTTGCAAAAGTATTCCATGAATTCCATCCCATTGGCGGTGTCATGGCAAGACCTTCAAATTTACCTCCTGTTTGTGTGTGCGTATTTCCTTGGCTGAAGCCAAAATTAAATGAGCTCAAAACAGCTAATAGTACTATTGTTTTTTTCATTTTACTTTATTTTTGATATTTTGTTTATTATGGGCTTATAGAAATATTTAAATAATATATAAAAAACTCCAAATCGATGTCTCGAATTGGAGTTCTTTCTTTTAAGAAGAACATTTTTTTTTAATTCACAGCTAAATTTTTAGTCTTCACAGTTCCATTTGCGTATGTTATCTGAAAAATATAAACACCAGTAGTTAATGACGGTATAGCGTTTCTAAGCGGAATGGATGTGTATGAATTAGTTAAAGAAAAGCTTAGTTTTAAAACACCTGAACTGTCATAAATTCTGCATGTTGCTACAGATTGTGAAGAAACTGCATTTGCTGTAATTGTTATATTACCATTACTATATGGGTTTGGTGACAACGTAAAATCATAATTTGTTCCCGGATTAGGAGTAGTATTAGCACAACCTGTTAAATTTAACGAAACCGAATTACCGTATGAAGTCGATGACAAAGTATTTGACTGACATCCTGATATTGGGGTTGTTTCTGTTATATTATATATAAAATAAGGCTGTCCGTTTAATGGCAGTTTTAATTCGAAAACATTTTTAGAGGTTTGAGTTATTACAATACTTGCATCTGCTATAGTTGGTGTAATTGAAAAATTGGTATTTGAACTCGGGTTTGGATTAGGAGTTACTGTAAGTACTATAATATGATATTGAGATGTACAGTAATCATTTGTTTTTGAAACTACATAACTAGGCTGTACGGGCATTTGCGGTGAAATAAACGCTAATTGTCTTTTTGCAACTACTACACCGGCATTTTTAAATTGTGCAGTAAGAGTATCTCCTGTGGCAATAAATCCTGGGCTTTTATATACTACTTTAGAAAGAGACAAAGGCGACGGATTTCCTGTAAAGGTTACTGCAGGATCTGTACACGACCATACTACTTCATCATATACTGTATTTGCCGGAGCAGTAACCGTGTAAGTGGGATTTGAAGCTAAACAGTAAGGATTTAAACCTAAAATTTCCTGAGCATTTAAATTAAAGCTCATTAAAATTAAGATAATGCTCAACAAACGAAATTTTTGTTTTGTTGAAAATTGAGAGTCATTTTTTTTCATATTTTTTTCTTTTTGATTTGTTAGAAGGAATTAAATTTAACCAGAAAAAAACATCAAAAAAGATACTATTTTTTCAAAAAACAATACTAAAACAACCATATAAAAACCTCAATATCAAAACAATAAAAAAATATTCCCTAATTGAGTAGATTAGGGAATATTTAAACAAAACTCAAAACCAAAAAAATGATTTTTATTTTAAAACAAATCCCATGTCATCCATAAGAATTGTATTTCCTCCAAAATTTCCAGACTCCTGAAGTGTCAGCTGATCAAATGTTGTTGGATTTCCAATTTCAGAAAACGGAATTTCAATTGTAGTCCATTTGTTCGTTAATGTTTTTTTAATCTGATATGCCCATCCTCCAAAAACAAATATTACACTAGCATCTGTTTTTGTAGAAACGCTTTTTACTTTTACTCTAAATGCTTTGTATTTTGAAACATCTCTTGAGTTAAATTTCATATCAGCTCCGTTCCATCCTCCAAAAACAAATTTAATTGCAGCTTGTCCCTGCACTACATCATCTTTAAAGTTGGTATCAAAAACATCATCTCCATTCCACATCCAGTGACCTGCATCACCTTGCATAACATCGTCGTACAGAGCAGATCCAACTGCTTCTTCAGAAGTAGTAGTTCCTGAGATATTAGTAACACTTACATATTTATCTGCTGCATTTGCCGGCATTTTAAATTTAATCTCTGTTAAAGTTGAAGAAACTACCTCAGCCTGAGTTGTTCCTACCTTAACTACAGGATCCAGAAAATAATCTCCATATATTGTAACAATATCACCTTCGGCCGCATTGATAGAATTAAAGCTGTTAAACTTAGGCGTTGGCGGCGCGATAACAAAATCATACAAAATTGTACCGTGATTTGTAACCAGTTTCAATTTATTACTTGCATCTGCATAAGGTGTTTTTTCATCAATTAAAACAAAAATTGCAGTATCTGTAACCAATGTTGGATTGAAATAAGTGTCAAAATCATTAAAGTAAATTTTTGTTACTCCAGCAAGACCTTTACCCTGAATGATATAGTAATTTTTTGGATCACCAATTGTAACCGGAACTAAATCACCTTCTACAGATTTTGAAATGCTTGTAATTACAGGCGCTCCTGAACTGCCGGAAGAATCGTCATTATCGCATGATGAAAACACACTCAGTACCACAAATGCCATCGTAATGAAAGGCAAAAGGTATTTTATTTTTATATTTTTCATATTAGTCAAATTTTAGAAATTATTTAAAAGTATACGGAACTGGTGCCTGCAATAACTTAGGGTTTTTAGCCACTTCGTTGTCCGGATAATCCATATAGAAATCATTTGTTGCGTGATCTTCACTATACACAGGTGTATAATGCTGTGCTGCATATCTGTCTCCTCTATTTTGTGCCGACATAATTGAGATTGCTTTTGTTTTGTCGATACGTCCTAAATCAAACCAATAATCTCCTTCAAAACATAATTCTTTCCTTCTTTCTAAAAATATATCATCAAAAGTAACTGAAGTCAAATCTGTTAAACCTGCTCTTTTTCTAACCGCATTGATTGATCTCAAAGCCGATGCATCTGATGTGCTTGCTCCTCCTGCCAAAACTGCCTCGGCATGAATTAAAAGCAGCTCAGCATAACGCATTACATAGGTATTATTATCCATCATGGCCCATGCATCGGCTTGACCTGTAACATTTCCGTTAACTACACCAATACAATATTTTTTAATTGCACCTCCAGATGCCTGAGCAAGATCTTTACCAGTTGGAACTGTAAATCCTATTCCTTGTGTGGTTTTAATTGTTGGGTAAACATCTCCAGCTGCCATTACAGTTTCGTGCTTTCTTACATCTCCTGCATCATATAAAGACAAAAGCACATCTTGGCTAGGACCAAATACTCCCGCATAAGAAGCGTTTGAAGTTGACAATGTTCCATCCTGAAATCCAAATTGTGTATTACAGTTGTTTGCAGACCCGTAATTACCATCACCTTTCCACTGAATAGCAAAAATAGATTCCTCATTATTATTATTTGCATACGTAAACAAATCTGCAAAACTTTTACCAGGAAGCTGATCTCCTCCTAAAAGCTTAAACTCACCGCTGCTGATAACAGTCTCTGCCATTGCTCTTGCTTTTGCATAATCTTTTTGGTACAAATACACTTTTGCCAAAAATGCTCTTGCAGAACCTTTAGAAACGTGCCCGTTATTGGCATAATTTGTCCCTCTGTTTTTTTCTACCAATAAATCAATCGCTTTTAAATAATCAGAAGTAATTAATGTATAAACATCTGCAACCGTATTTGTATTTACATAAGGATTACTTGTATAATCTAATGGGTTTTCGATAATTGGCACCGGCCCCCAAAGTCTTACTAAATCAAAATAAGCAGTGGCTCTCATAAAATAAGCTTCGCCAATAGTATTATTTAATACATCCTGAGATACCGCCGGACCAACTCTGGCAGAAAGGAAATTAATAATCATATTAGACTGCTGTACATTTGCCCATAAAGCCGACCAGCCGTTTACTAATTCAGGGTCGCTTCCATTTAAAGAAAATGTTCGAATACCACTTACGTCTGGCGAACCAGAATACATATTTCCTGAACCAACTTCTAATGCCCACCAAAACTTATTATACATTTGAAACCAGGTTCTGCTGTACATACCATTTGTTGCCGATGCTACCTGATCATTTGTACTGTAATAAGAATCTAAACTTATTCCGTCTTCAGAAGGTCTGTCAGTAAAATCATCCTGACAAGATCCGAAAGTCAAAAATGCCACTGCCATAAAAAGCAGGCTATATCTATTTAAAAAAGATTTCTTTTTCATTTTTCTTTAATTTTTAAAATTCTAGGTTAAGTCCAACTAAAAATGTTCTAGCTACCGGATATCTTCCGTTGTCAATTCCTGATAAAAGCACATTTTGATTAAATGAACCAATCTCAGGATCGTAACCTGAATATTTTGTAAACGTATACAGGTTTTGAGCAGATCCGTACAATCTTAATCTTGATATTTTATATTTTGAAATTACATCCTGAGGTAAAGAATACCCAAGCGTAACATTTTGAATTCTTAAGTAAGAACCATCTTCAACATAACGATCTGAAATAAGCAGGTTATTGTTTGAAGAATTTGCAATTGGTCTAGGGTTATTACTTGCCGTATTAGTTGGTGAATAATAATCTAATGCTTCTACTAATTGATTATCATATAATGAAGCATTTGTTGTACCCGCTCTTTTCGTTAAATTCATAACATCATTTCCGTATGATCCCTGAAGGAAAATAGAAAGGTCAACATTTTTGTATTTGAAATTGTTAGTGAATCCGTAAGTGAATTTTGGATGCGGGTTTCCGATGAAAGTTTTATCATTAGCATCAATTTTTCCGTCACCATTTACATCTACGTATTTAACATCTCCCAAAGCAGTTTCTCCAGCGCCTGTTCCTACAGCTTGTCCAAACTGAAGCGGTGCATTGTTTAAAACAGTTTGATCTTTAAAAATTCCGTCTGTTTTATATCCGTAAAACAATCCAATTGGGTTTCCAATCGTAGTATTGGTAACAACAACCGGCTGATATCCGTTAGTATTAACCTCCTGAGTCAATACAATTCCGTTTGCGATTTCATCCAGATTATTTTTGTAATGAGAAATAACCAAAGAAGTATCCCAATTAAATTTTCCAGTAGATCTTAAATCATATCCCAAAGTAATATCGTACCCTTTATTACTCATTGTTCCTAAGTTAGAATACGGAGCAGAAATTCCTCCATATTGTCCGCCGCCGCCAGTAAGGTATAATGGCAATGGCACCTGAAATAAGAAACCTTTAGATTTTTTGTCGTAAACATCAAAACTTGCAGAAAGTTTATTATTAAACAACGTAAAATCGATACCTAAATTCGTTTGGTTCAATGATTCCCAAACTAAATCAGGATTTGGATAATTTGACGGTAAAAACCCGCTTCCTAAACCTGAATTCTGTGCTCCTAACATAGCTGAATAACTATTGTTTGGAATCTGCTGATTTCCGGTTTCTCCATAACCCACTCTAAATTTGATATTGTCAATATATTTACGGGTTCCTTCCATGAAAGATTCGTTAGATAATTTCCAAGAACCAGAAATCGCATTAAAAACCCCTTTCTGGTTAGCTGTAGTTGGATCGAATTTAGAAGAAACGTCTTGTCTTATAGAAGCCGTAATACTGTACTTATCATTAAAGTCATAAATAATACGTGCAAAAAGAGACGAAAGCGAAGCACTTCCTTTATATTGTGTAATCGTATTATTATCTACATCAGCTAAATTAATGGTATGAATTGAATTTGTTTTAAATCCCTGGGCCGATGCAATTAAACCTTCCCAATGAGAATCATTTGCCTCCTGACCTGCCAAAAGGGTAATTTTATGTTTACCGAAAGTTCTGTCGTAAGTCAATAAGTTTTTAATGTTTGTAGAATACCAGTTTTGTCTTCTTACATCTAAATCTGCTAATAAATTCACCTGGCTTCCCCACGCGTATGATGGTCTAAAATCATCATTCTCAGAAAACTCTGTGTTTGCAGCGATCTCGATACGATATTTTAATCCTTTAAAAATATCAGCCTCAGCATAAATATTTCCTAAGAAATTTTTTCTAACTAATTTATTTTCTCTGGTTAATGCCTCAGCAACAGGATTATAGTAAGTAACACTTTGCTCAGAAGTTGGCGGTCCGGCAAATGAACCGTCAGTATTTCTAACCGGAATATCCGGTGCCTGCAATAAAGTATTTGAAATTAACCCAGAATAACTTTGGTTTACCGTAATTCTTTCATTTGTAATACCTCCAGTTAAATTTCCTCCCACTCTTAACCAAGATTTAATTTTTGAATCTAAGTTTAATCTAACTGTATATCTTTTTAATCCAGAGTTGATAATAGTTCCTTCGTTATTTAAATAACTTCCAGACAAATAGTAGCTCGTTCCGTCTTTAGCTCCCGAAAATGAAAGCTGGTGACTGTTTGAAATTGCGGTTCTATATACCTCATCCTGCCAGTTTGTACCATTACCTAACAATTCAGGATGAGAAAATTCCTGACGAGTCTGGAAGCCCCATTGTTTAGCCAAATTTGTTTTTAAAGTTGCATATTCTGACAGCGTTAAAACATCTAATTTATTAGCTACAGTTGCGAAAGAAGTATAGTTTTCATACGAAATTTTTCCACCGCCTTTTCTACCAGATTTAGTTGTAATAATGATAACACCATTTGCACCGCGAGATCCATAAATTGCAGTTGCCGAAGCATCTTTCAAAATATCCATCGACTCAATATCATTTGGATTAATCATAGATAACGGGCTCATTGCTGTATTACCGCTTCCTCCAGAAGCAGAAAACCCATCTTTACCTGCCAGAGTCTGACCGCTGGTAGATTTACCAGTTGCATCTCCTGAAATTGGCACACCGTCAATTACATATAAAGGTTCGTTTGTTCCGGTAATAGAAGTAGTTCCACGAACTCTAACAGACGCTGCACCACCCGGCTGTCCAGAGTTATTAGTAACCGAAACTCCGGCTGCTTTACCCTGAAGCATCTGATCGATAGAAACTTGTTTTAGATTTTCAATATCTTTTGATCTAACCGAAGATATAGCACCATTTACATCTTTCTTTTTCTGAGTTCCATATCCAATTACAACAACTTCTTTTAAGTCTTCTGAAGTTGATTTTAAAGAAATATTGATTTTTGTTCGGCCTGCAATGGCAATTCTTTGAGAATCAAAACCGATAAAAGTTACGACCAAAGTTCCGTTTGAAGGAGCATCAATGCTGTATTTACCATCAAAGTCTGAAGATGCAGTATTTTTAGATCCAACAACAGAAATGTTGGCTCCGGGAATTGTCATTCCCTTATCATCAGACACTATTCCTGTTATTTTAACCTGGGCAGTAATAAAATTACTAGTCAACAGCAAGAATAAAATCAAAGGAACCGCTCTGTGGTTAGCATTCCAATGAATAAAGTTAGTCATTAGTTTTTTCATAATAAATGTTTGGTTAGTTTAAATTTGTTTTAATCATAATTAAGCAATAAAGTGGTGTGATTTATCTTCTAAATTATTTAACAAATCTATAACACAACGAAACATCAAATCGATAGTATTACATCATTTAATGATAATATTTTTACTATACAGGCTTAAAAAAACATATATCAAAATAAAACCATACAAAAAATACATTATTCGCAATGATACAACTTTAATCCTTAAAAATTATGCATAAAAAGTAACGAAATCATCAAAATCAAACGATTTCGTTAAAAATAATATTTACTTGTGCAAAAAAAGTATCATTATAATATACGCTTCAATCCAGAAAAATCTTCTCTGTATTGGCTTGGTGTACAATTTTTAATAGCCTTAAAACTGCGGTTGAAGTTCGCAATATTATTAAAGCCGGATTTAAATGCAACTTCAGAAACACTCATATCTTTCTCTACAAGCCAGCGCGCAGCATATCCAATTCTGATATCATTTATATAATTGACAAAAGTTTTTCCGGTGCGCTTTTTTATAAATCGGTTAAAAGAAATAATCGACATACTGGCAACATTCGCTACATCTTCTAAAGTAATTTTTTCAGCAAAATGTTTTTGTACATATTCATATACCAGTTTCATTTTATCATAATCATCAAACTTATCATAATCTACTGTATAAGTAGAAAGCAGTCTTTGATTTCTTGAATTAGCAAGATCATATAATAAGGAAGTAATTTCTAAGAAATAATCTATACCATCCAGTTTAGAAAGCCTCACAAGCCTTGGCGTCAATTCTTCGGCCACTTTTTTAGAAAATAAAATTCCGTGAATCGAACGATTAAACATATCCCGAATTGGGTTCATAATACGTCGAGCAAGCAAAGATTCATGAAATAAATCATTATGAAACTGAATCGTAATTTCATGTATTTTTTTATTTGTACACTTATTAAGTTCCCAGCCGTGATATAAATTCGGACCAATTAAAACCAATTCGACGTTATCAATTTCCTCAATATTATCACCCACAACACGCCTTACTCCTTTTCCATTTAAAATAAAATTAATCTCAAATTCAGGATGATAATGAACCGGAAAATCAAAACTGTCTTTCACTCTGTCAAAAACCAAAAAACTATCTCCGGCAGAAAGCGGTGCTATCTCTCTATAAAAATTTTTAGCTGTACTCATTTTCTTAAAAACTGTTTTAGCAAAATTAGATTTCTTTTTTCCTGCAATAATATGATATATAATTGATAAAATAATATTGATTAAGCTATAAACATACATTTATCTTTGAAAAATAAAATTATCAACTTTACAAAAACAGTATTAATAATAAACAATAATCATTTTTAATACTTGACCTTTTTATAGTTTTAATAATTTTATCAGGAAAACAATACTGAATTACAAATAGACAAAAACAGCTTCAGCAGCTATCTGCAAATTTCCAGCAAATAGCAGAAATACGCTGAAAAACAATATTTTCACGAAATGAAAAAATACTTTTACACGCTTTTAATCACTGCTTTCATAGGAACTTCCTGTTCTGCACAGCATAACAATAGTAATACGAATTTGTCACTTTCAGATAAAAAAGCAACAGCCGAAACCGTTCTTCTATATAAAAACCTAAACAAACTGGTACAAAAAGGATATCTTTTTGGTCATCAGGATGACCTTGCTTATGGTGTAAAGTGGAAATACGAAAACAACCGAAGCGATATTAAAGATGTTGCCGGAGATTATCCCGCAGTTTACGGCTGGGACATTGCTGGCTTAGAAAAAGATGATGCCAATAATATAGACGGCGTTCCTTTCGAAAAAATGAAGCAATATATTATCGAAGCCAATGAAAGAGGCGGTATTTCAACCATAAGCTGGCATTTTGATAATCCCGCAACAGGAAAAAATGCCTGGGACAATACTCCAAATTCACTAAAAACAATTTTACCAGGAGGCGAAAACCATCAAAAATTTACTTCATGGCTTGATAAAGCTGCCAATTTCTTTCTTTCGTTAAAAGACAAAAAAGGAAAAAACATTCCAATTCTTTTTAGACCTTATCATGAACTTACCGGAGGCTGGTTTTGGTGGGGAAAAGGAAATTGCACTCCCGAAGAATTTAAAACAGCATGGAAATTTACTTTTGATTACCTTCAGAAAAAAGGCGTTCACAACTTAATTTATGTATACAACACCAGCAGTTTTAATACAAAAGAAGATTTTCTGGCAAATTATCCCGGCGATGATTTTGCCGATATTATAAGCTTTGATTCTTATCAAAACAATAATGATAAAGACGGACAAAAATTTATTGAAGAAGTTCAAAAACAATTGAAAATCATCGACGAAATTGGTCATGAAAAACATAAATTAACAGCCATTGCCGAAGCAGGTTACGAAGCTGTACCAGATCCAAAATGGTGGACAGGAACTCTCTCTAAAGCCATTGGCGATTATAAAATTTCGTATGTTTTATTGTGGAGAAACCACGGCTGGCAGGAAAACGAAAAGAAAATGCATTATTATGCTCCGTTTAAAGGACAAGTAAGCGAAAAAGACTTTATTGAGTATTACAATCTCGACAAAACCCTTTTTGAAAAAGACATAAAAAAAGCTTTAAAATAATTACCAGACTCAAAAATCAAACCTTAAAATAACCACTCAATGCACGACAAAATTAGTTTAAAAGAAAAAATTGGTTACGGACTTGGAGACGCCGCTTCATCAATGTTCTGGAAAATCTTTAGTATGTATCTTTTGTTTTTCTACACCGATGTTTTCGGACTAGCACCTGCCATAGTAGGAACTATGTTTTTGATTACCCGAATTTGGGATTCCTGCTTTGACCCAATTGTTGGCATCATCGCAGACAGAACCAAAACAAAATGGGGGAAATTCAGACCTTACTTATTATGGGTTGCCGTGCCTTTTGCCGTGATTGGAGTTTTAACTTTTTATACACCAGATTTTGACGAAAAAGGAAAAATAATCTACGCCTATGTAACGTATTCTTTAATGATGATGATTTATTCCTTAATCAACGTTCCATACGCATCACTTTTGGGCGTAATGTCGTCTGACAGAAAAGACAGAAATACTTTATCCTCTTACAGGATGGTTTTTGCCTTTGGCGGCAGTCTTTTAGCCCTTTGGCTTATTGAACCTCTTGTAAATTATTTCGGCGGAAACCTAAATTCTAAAACAGGCTGGCTCGCTACTATATCTGTTTTTGGAGTTATTACAACCCTATTTTTCTGGGCTTGTTTTTTCTTTACAAAAGAAAGAGTAAAACCTATCGAAAACGAACAATCAAACTTAAAGGAAGATTTAAAAGATCTTTTAAAAAATAAACCTTGGTGGATTTTATTAGGAGCCGGAATCGGGACTTTGGTTTTTAATTCTATTAGAGACGGTGCTGCCGTTTACTATTTCAAATATTATGTAAGCAGTAATGTAAATTTTGACTTTTCCCTTTTTGGAACTGATTTCCACATGACTCCAACTTCAATTTATCTGGTTTTGGGACAAGCTGCCAATATCATTGGAGTTATTATCGCGACACCAATCGCCAATAAAATTGGTAAAAAGAAAACCTTTTTTGGCGCTATGGCAATCGCTGCCATTCTAAGTTTAATTTTCTATTTCTTCGGAAAAGAAGATGTATTCTTAATCATGAGCTTTCAGGTTTTAATCAGCATTTGTGCCGGCTGTATTTTCCCTTTAATCTGGTCAATGTACGCAGACAGCGCTGACTATTCTGAATGGAAACAAGGACGGAGAGCCACAGGATTAGTTTTCTCAGCCTCATCAATGTCACAAAAATTTGGCTGGACCATTGGCGGAGCCGGAACCGGATGGCTTTTAGGATATTACGGTTTTCAGGCCAATGTCGAGCAGACTGCCGTAACCCAAAACGGAATTCAATTAATGTTAAGCATACTTCCTGCAATCGCAGCCGCAATATCTGTCGTTTTCATTTTATTCTATCCATTATCCGAAGAAAAACTGCAGACAATTGAACAAGATTTAAACGAAAAAAGAGACCAGGCAAACTAAAAAAATAAATCAGATACCGAAATCAAAGAATATGACAACAATATCCTCTGCGACTACTTTTCAAAACCGAAAAGCAGCATTAGAAAAAGAACATAAAACATTAATCGAACAAAAAAATGCACCGCAGGAAAATGCCGGAAACGGAATTTATCAGCGTTATCAAAATCCTGTGGTTACCGCATCACATGTTCCGTTAAACTGGCGTTTTGATTTAAATGAAAAAACAAATCCGTTTTTACAGGAAAGAATCGGGATGAATGCCGCTTTCAATGCCGGAGCCATGAAATGGAACGGAAAATACCTTTTGGCCGTACGCGTAGAAGGTATTGACAGAAAATCATTTTTTGCCATTGCAGAAAGTCCAAACGGCGTAGATAATTTCAAATTTTGGGACAAACCGTGTGTAATTCCTCAAACCGAAGAACCAGACACCAACGTTTACGATATGCGTTTAATAAACCACGAAGACGGCTGGGTGTATGGTATTTTTTGCACCGAAAGAAAAGACCCAAAAGCTCCAAAAGGCGATACAAGTTCGGCTGTAGCCAATGCAGGAATCGTACGCTCAAAAGATTTAGTAAACTGGGAAAGACTGCCGGATTTAATTTCGAATACAGGACAACAGCGAAATGTAGTTTTACATCCTGAATTTATAAACGGAAAATACGCCCTTTATACACGTCCGCAAGACGGTTTTATAGATGTTGGTTCTGGAGGCGGAATTGGTTTAGGATATGTTGATGACATGACAAATCCTGTTGTAAAAGATGAAAAAATCATTTTTGGAAAACAATATCATACCATTTATGAATTAAAAAACGGACTTGGCCCTGCTCCTATTAAAACCGAAAAAGGCTGGTTACATCTTGCACACGGAGTTCGTAACACCGCTGCAGGATTACGATACACTTTATATATGTTCATGACTGATTTAAATGATATTTCGAAAGTAACTCACGTTCCCGCAGGTCATTTTATGGGTCCGGAAGGTATCGAAAGAGTTGGCGATGTATCGAATGTTTTGTTCTCTAACGGATGGATTGAAGATGAAGACGGAACTGTGTATGTATATTACGCATCATCAGACACAAGAATGCATGTTGCTGTTTCTTCTGTAGAAAAATTAGTCGATTATGTTATTAATACTCCGGCAGATACTTTTATTTCAGCAGGTTCTGTTGAAACAATAATCAATCAGATTGAAAAAAATAACGCAATATAATACAACGTGCCAGCAAATCTAAAACAGCTTAAATCTGAATTGACAGCCGAACTTGACTCGATTTTAAATTATTGGTCAAAACATACGCTCGATAATCAAAATGAAGGTTTTGTGGGGCAGATTGATTTCAACGATCATATTGTTGCCAATGCAGAAAAAGGTTCCGTTTTGAATTCCAGAATTCTATGGACATTTTCATCCAGTTATCAGATCACAAAAAAAGAAAAACACAAAGAAATTGCAAAAAGAGCTTTTGAATATCTTTCCAAATACTTCTATGATCCTGAATTTAACGGACTTTTTTGGAGCATAAACGCTGATAAAACACCAAAAGACACTAAAAACCAAATCTATGCCCTAGCTTTTGCTATTTATGGATTATCTGAGTATTATGTTATTTCTCAAGATCAAAAAGCTTTAGAAACTGCTGTTAATTTATATAAAAGCATACAAAAATACAGTTACGATCCTGTAAACAAAGGCTATCTCGAAGCTTTTACACGCAATTGGCAGCCTATTGAAGATTTACGTTTAAGCGACAAAGACGCCAACGAAAAAAAGACGATGAACACGCATTTGCATATCATTGAAGCATATGCCAATTTATTTAAAGTCTGGAAAGATGAAACACTCAAAAAAGACAGCATCGAACTATTAGAAACAATAGAAAAACATTTTATTAATACCGAAACCGGACATCTTCGTTTGTTTTTTGATGAAAACTGGATCGAAAAACCAGACGTAATTTCATACGGACACGACATCGAAGCAGCCTGGCTTTTATTGCAATGTGCCGAAGTTTTAGAAGAGAAAAACCTAATTAACAATTATAAAAAATACGCTGTTCAAATTGCCGAAGTTACCAAAGAAGGATTAGATACTGATGGCGGATTATGGTACGAGTTTGAACCTAAAGAAAACGAATTAATTGCCGAAAAACACTGGTGGGTTCAGGCAGAAGCGCTGATTGGTTTTTACAATGCTTATCAATTAACGGGAAAAGAAGAATATCTGGAGATTGTTTTTGAAAACTGGAATTTCATTAAAAAACACATTCTGGATCATAAAAATGGTGAATGGTTCTGGGGAATTTACAAAGATTATTCATTGATCGAAAAAGACAAAGCTGGTTTTTGGAAATGTCCTTATCACAATAGCCGCGCCTGTTTAGAACTTATTAACCGAATTAAAACTTAAAAAAAATGAAGACTGCATTTCTTAAAATAGCATTTATAAGCCTCACTGTTCTAGCATTTATAAGTTGTTCTTCTGATAAAGAAGCAGGTCCTGTCATCATAATAGATCCAGTGGTAGAAGCAGATCCTTTAACAACTCAAAATGCTCCAACATTTATGGTCGATGCAAATGCAACAAAAGAAACCGTGGCTTTATTTTATAATTTAAAAAGACTTGCCAAAACTAAAACGGCAATTGGCCAGCAAGATGCGTTTAACAGCTTTTACCAGGATGCCGGCGGAGATTCTGACATCAAAAAAAACACAGGCTACGATCCGGCAGTTTTAGGTTCAGATTTCATGTTTATTACAGACAAAAACAATAATAACCAAGCAGATAACTGGTTTTATCAGCAGGAACAAAAAATTGTAAGCGATGTTAAAGCCGCTTACGCAAAAGGAATAATCAACACATTTTGCTGGCATTTGAGAGAACCTAACAAAGAAGATTCTTTTTATGCTGCCGATATGACAGCAGAACAAAAAGCAACAGCATTTAAAAGCATTTTACCCGGCGGAGCAAACAATGAATGGTACAAAAGAAATTAGATAAAATAGCCAGCGTTATTTTAAATCTAAAAGGTTCTAATAGTGAATTGATTCCAGTAATTTTCAGACCCTTTCATGAATTTGACGGAAGCTGGTTTTGGTGGGGTGCCAGTTTTTGCACGCCCGAAGAATACAAGCAGGCTTTTCAGTTTACTGTTGATTATTTAAAAAACACAAAAGGGGTTCACAATATTCTCTATGCTTTTTCTCCTGATAATTCATACACAACCGAAGCCAATTATTTAAGCCGTTATCCGGGAGATAAATATGTCGATATTATAGGAATGGATAATTATGGTGATTTCAATAACCAAGGTCAAACAGGATCTGACAAAGCAAATGCAAAACTGAAAATTCTTTCTGATTACGCTAAAGCAAAAGTAAAAATCGCAGCTTTAACCGAAACAGGTTATCGCGTTACCAGTAGAACGCCGGCCATTACAGATTGGTTTTCGACTTTATTATACAAAGCTTTAACCAAAAATGATATTCAGATAAGTTATGTCATGTTTTGGAACAATAACAAAGACGGGTATTATGTACCAACCGGTTCAGTTTCTAACGCAGTAGATTTTAAAACGTATATTTCTAAAACAAAATCAGCATTATTAAACACACTGCCTAAAATGTATGAAATGCCGAAATAGCACAAAGTAAGTCATTGCGAGGAACGAAGCAACCACACTAACAATAAGCACATTTGCTGATAAAGTAAAGGAATGAGATTGCTTCGTTCCTCGCAATGACAATAACAAAACAAACCATGAAAAATAAACTTCTCAAAACCTTCAGCTTATCTTTAATTTTCTCCATAATTGCTTGTCAGGCACAGGAAAGAATTACTGTAAAAGGAAATGAATTCTTTAAAGGTGATAAACCTTACGCTTACATTGGAACCAATTATTGGTACGGAAGCATGCTTGCCTCAAAGAAAATTGGCGATCGAAAAAGACTGCTTCGTGAATTGGATGTAATGAAGAAAAACGGAATTGATAATTTGCGTATTTTAGTTGGGGCTGATGGCGGAAAATACGATTTTACAGTTCGTCCAGCATTGCAATACGAGCAGGGAAAATATGACGAAGATTTATTAGACGGATTGGATTTTCTTATCAGCGAAATGAGCAAACGTAAAATGTATGCCGTTTTATACCTAACCAATAACTGGGAATGGTCTGGCGGAATGTCACAATATTTAGAATGGAATGGTAAAGGCGCAATTCCAGTTCCGAATATTCCACCAAATACCTGGCCTCAATTTATGTCGTATACAGAACAATTTCACAGCTGCGAACCTTGCATGGAAGCACTGAACAATCATGTAAAATTTATTATTGGCAGAACAAACGCTTATTCTAAAAAGAAATACAACGAAGACAATACCATTATGTCTTGGCAGGTTGGAAACGAACCTAGGCTTTTTACGATAGAAAATGAAGCAAAATTCACCAAATGGCTCAATAATATTGTGGATTTGATCGACAGTTTAGACAAAAATCATTTGGTTTCTACAGGTTCTGAAGGAAAAAACAGTTCTAATGACAGTATGGAAATCTTCGAAAGAACACATAAAAACCCAAATATTGATTATTTAACGATGCACATCTGGCCTAAAAACTGGAACTGGTTTAAAGCAGATAATGCCGAAGCTACAATACCTGCAACAATAGAAAATGCTGGTAAATATATTGATGCCCATATTAAAGTGGCAGACAATTTAAAAAGACCAATCATCATTGAAGAATTTGGACTTCCGAGAGAAAATGAAAACTTGAATGCAGGAGCATCATCTATTTACAGAGATAAATTTTACAGTTATATTTTTGGAAGAGTTGCAGAAAGTGTCAAAAATAACGGTCCTTTAAGAGCTGCAAATTTCTGGGGTTACGGAGGCGAAGGAAAAGCAGTTCATCCAGACGGAAAATGGAATCCGGGAGAGCCTTTCACAACAGATCCACCGCAAGAACCACAAGGTTTAAATTCGGTTTTTAATGAAGATAAATCAACATTGGAAATTGTCAAAAAATACAATTTAGAATTAAAGAAAAAGTAATTTCTCCATATAAGCTGAAATTAAAATTCCGTAGGAATGATTTATATTGCAGCAACGGATTTCAATCCGTTGAATAAAAAGATCAACCTAATAGAAGAGTTCCGTAGGAACGTAACACATGATACTGCAAATAAAATGTTTCGATCCTACGGATCTCTTTTATTGATGCATTTATAAATAACCGGATTGAAATCCGGCCCTAAAATATTAATCGAGCCTTAGGCTATTTTCTAAACTGAACTTATATAACTTATATGGTTTAAAAAACATCCAGATGAAAAATGCAATTATTCTTTTTTGTTTATTATTTCTAAATCTTTCTTTTTCACAGCAAAAACAGAACTTTACTGTTAATTCTCCTAATGGAAAAATCGAAGTTACAGTTGCTGTGAGTGATAAAATTTCATGGACGATTTGGCATCAAAAAGATTTGATTTTGGCACCTTCTGAAATGTCGATGACTTTAGATAAAAATACCGTTTTAGGAAAAAATCCGGTTGTACTAAATACAAAAAAAGAAAGTGTAAATACTGAATTTGAAACACCTTTATACAAAAAGAAAACAGTTCAAAATAAATACAATCAGCTTGTTTTAAATTTTAAAAATGATTTCAGCATCGAATTTCGCGTTTTTGATGATGGCGCTGCTTATCGCTTTATTACCAAAAAGAAAAAGAATATTACTGTAAAATGGGAAAACGTTTCTTTAAATTTCGATCAGGATTACAATACTTTAATGCCGTATGTGCGTGATTTAAGAAACCCTAAAGATCAATTTATTTCTTCATTTGAATCGCATTACGAAAACAAAAAAATAAGCGGATTTTCTAAAGATACTCTAGCTTTTTCTCCTTTTTTAATTGATTATAAAAACCACAAAAAAGCCGTTTTTCTGGAAGCTGATTTAGAAGATTATCCAGGGCTTTTTGTAACCAATAATAAAAACAAAACAGGTTTTGAATCTCGTTTTTCTAAATATCCAACTCAAGAAACCAACGGCGGATTCAACTACCTCAACAAGTTAATTACCGAAAGAGCTGATTATTTAGTTAAAACCAAAGGAACGAGGACTTTTCCGTGGAGAGCGATTGTTATTACTGAAAATGATGCAGCTTTAGCCAATAATGATATGGTTCAGAAATTAGCCGAACCATCCAAAATAAAAGATATTTCGTGGATAAAACCCGGAAAGGTGGCTTGGGACTGGTGGAACGACTGGAATATTTACAACGTTGATTTTAAAGCGGGAATTAATACGCAGACTTATAAATATTACATTGATTTTGCTTCTAAAAACAAAGTTGAATATGTGGTTTTGGATGAAGGCTGGAGTGTTGAAACCGACATTATGAAACACAATCCAAATGTAGATTTGGAAGCTTTAATTGCTTACGCGAAAGAACGAAATGTTGGTATTATTTTGTGGGCTTCGTGGATGGCTTTGCATGAAAATATTGATAGCGTTTTTGACAATTATGCTAAATTGGGTGTAAAAGGTTTCAAAGTTGATTTCATTGATCGTGACGATGCTAAGATGGTCAATTCGGTTTATGAAATTGCTCAAAAAGCAGCCAATCATAAACTGATAATTGATTTTCACGGTATGTACAAGCCAACTGGAATTCAACGAACGTATCCAAATATTTTAAATTTTGAAGGCGTAAAAGGTCTTGAAAATAATAAATGGACACCAAATGATGATGTCCCATTATACGACACCACAATTCCGTTTATCAGAATGATGGCAGGTCCAATGGATTATACGCCGGGAGCAATGAGAAATGCGACAAAAAGCGAGTTCAAACCTAGCCACTCCAACCCAATGAGCCAGGGAACAAGATGTCACCAGCTTGCACTTTACACGATTTTTGAAGCCCCTTTGCAAATGATGGCCGACAGCCCAACTGCTTTTATGAAAGAGCAGGAAAGCACTGATTTTATTGCTAAAGTTCCAACGACTTTTGATGAAACTGCTGCTCTTGATGGAGAAGTTGGAAAATACGTTTCAATTGCCCGAAGAAAAGGAAATACATGGTATTTAGGCGCAATAACAAATTGGGATTCCAGAGACATTACAATTGATTTTTCTTTCCTTGAAAAAGGCAAAAAATTTCAAGCAGAAATTTTCTCAGACGGCTTAAACGCCGACAAAGCTGCAACCGATTATAAAAAAGAAATTGTTACTGTTGATTCATCCACAAAACTAACATATCGATTAGCAAACGGCGGTGGATTAGCGATGATTATCAAATAAAATCCATTTCTATAAACAAAACCGACAGGTTTTAAAAACCTGTCGGGTTATAATATCTAAACATGACGTCGACGCACAGAAGCGCGTATCTACGATTATGTATTTTTACGAATTAACAATTTATAATTCACAATTCACCATTAAGATAATATCTTCTCAATTGCATTCAATTCATCATGCGAAAACTCAGTATTTTGCAGACAATCAATATTATTGCATAATTGTTTTACAGAACTAGCGCCAATTAAAACCGACGTAATTCGTTTATCTTTTTGAAGCCAAGCCAAAGCCATTTGCGCCAAAGACTGGTTTCTATTCTGAGCAATTTCATTCAGCTGCATTAATTTCTGAATGCGTTCCTGTGTTACCTCATCTTCTTTCAAATGTCCGTTTGGATTATGTGCTCTTGAGTTTTCTGGAATTCCGTTTAAATATTTATCCGTTAAAAGTCCTTGTGCCAAAGGCGAAAATGCAATACAGCCCACTCCTTTTTCTTCCAAAACATCTAATAATCCGTTTTCAACCCAGCGCTCCAGCATTGAATATTTCGCCTGATGAATCAAACATGGTGTTCCTAATTGTTTTAAAACATCAACCGCAACTCTGGTTTGTTCGGCAGAATAATTACTAATTCCAACATACAAAGCTTTTCCGCTTCTAACTGCATGATCAAGTGCCATCATAGTTTCTTCAATCGGCGTTTCTGGATCTGGACGATGTGAGTAAAAAATATCAACATAATCAATACTCATTCGTTTTAAACTCTGATCTAAACTCGAAAGCAGATATTTTCGTGAACCCCAATCTCCATAAGGACCGTCCCACATCGTGTAACCTGCTTTAGTAGAAATCACGATTTCATCACGCAGATTTCCCTGAAAATTATGCCACAAGATTTTCCCAAAGTTTTCCTCAGCCGATCCTGGAACCGGCCCGTAATTATTCGCTAAATCAAAATGAGTAATTCCTTTATCAAAAGCTTCAATAGCGATACTTTCGGCATTTTCAAAATTATCAACCGAACCGAAGTTATGCCACAATCCTAAGGAAATCTCTGGAAGAAGCAATCCGCTTTTCCCGCATCTGTTATATTTCATTGTTTTATTTTAAAGTTGGAGTTTTAATAGATTTTAAAAATACAAAAATCTCCCTCAGATTTAGCCGATTTAGGAGATAAAAAAATATGCCTAATTTGCTAAATCTGCGAGAGAAAATTAGAAATCTAATTCATTTTTAATTTTGTAAATTTGTTTAAAATTTAAAATTATGAATAATAATTGGCAAAATTTAATTTCAATAAATCCAGATATCAGATTTGGCAAACCTATAATAACAGGAACTAGAATTTGTGTATCAGATATTCTTTCGTGGTTGTCTACAGGAATGTCTTTTGAAGAAATTATTGAAGACTTCCCAGAATTAAATAAAGAACACATTCTTGCTGCTTTAGCTTTTGCTGCCAATAGAGAGAATATTACAAAAATAATTGCGGCATAATGAAACTTCTTTTAGATGCCAATATATCTTGGAGAATAACCAAACTTATCGAGAATGATTTCTCAGGTTGTTTTCATTCTAAAGATATTCCCGTAAATCAACCTGCAAAAGATTTAGAAATTTGGGATTATGCTAGAAAAAACAGTTTTACTATTCTCACGCATGATGATGATTTTGAAAAATTATTACTTCTTAAAGGAGTTCCTCCAAAAGTAATTATTTTAAAAACCTTTAATAAAAACACAAAACAAATAGCTGAACTTTTAATTTCAAAAAAAGAAATCATTGAATCATTTGTATTAAATGATGAATTAATGATTTTAGAGATTTATTAAATTCAATCTCGCAAAGACGCTAAATCGCAAAGTTTATTTTTTTTATATTTAAGATTGAATTTCGTCCAGCTTTAGCTGGATGTGAAAATAGCAAATATCAAAAAAGGCTTTAGCCAAACTGTCGTTAGTTTGGCTAAAGCCTTTTTCTATTCAAATCTTATTACCCTAGCTGAAGCTAGAGGCTATTCAAAAAAACTTTGAAACTTTGTCCCTTTGCCCCTTTGCCCCTTTTAACCTCAAAAAACTATTCTTTTATCTCAAACCCACTTTGCAAACCTTTATCAGAACTTCCTCCAACCATAATTTTAAAAGTTCCTGGTTCTACTAAATAAGTTCCTTCGTTATTATAAAAACCAAGTTCTTTATCCGTTAAAGTAAAAGTTACCGTTTTAGTTTCACTTTTTTTCAGGTTAACCAATTCAAAACCTTTTAGTTCTTTTATTGGGCGAACGATACTTGCATATTCATCGTGAATATACAATTGCACCACTTCTTTTCCGTCATAATTCCCTGAGTTGGTAACCTCAACACTTACCTGAACCTTTTCTCCTTTTGCAAAAGAAGTTTTATTTAGTTTCAGGTTTTTATAATCAAAAGTCGTATAACTCAATCCAAAACCATACGGAAACTGAGGTGTTTTTTCCACATCCATATAATGCGACCAAAAAACATTTTTATCGCTGTCAATTGGTCTTCCTGTACTGTATTTGTTATAGTAAATTGGAACCTGACCTACATTTCTAGGAAACGACATTGGCAGTTTCCCACTTGGGTTGTAATCACCGTATAAAACCTGTGCAATTGCATTTCCTGCCTGAGTACCTAAATGCCAAGCCTCAACAATTGCTGGAACATTTTCTGCCGCCCACGGAATACTCAACGGACGACCATTATTTAAAACCAAAACCACATTTGGATTTACCTTATAAATTTCTTCTAATAATTCCTGTTGCAAACCAGGCAGGTTTAAATCTGTACGACTTCTTCCCTCACCGCTCTGGAAACCATATTCACCTAAAACCATTACCACAACATCGGCATTTTTTGCTGCTTTTTTAGCCGCTTCAAATCCGCTTTTGTCAGTTGTATTGAAAACTGTTTCCGTTAAGAAAGTTGCTTTTTGTTTTAGTAAATCAACTCCTTTTTCAAAAGTCAGCTGATTGTCTTTGTATTGCTGCATTCCTTCTAAAACCGAAACGGCAGTATCATCAGAAGCCGCAATTCTCCAGCTTCCCAACGGACTGTTTTTATCATTTGCCAAAGCACCTATCAAAGCGATTTTCTGCCCTGATTTCTTTAGCGGAAGCAGATTCTTTTCGTTCTTCAATAAAACGATAGATTTCTTTGCCATATCCAAAACGCCTTCGTTGTTGGCTTTACTTCCAACAACTTCTTTTTCGCGTTTTTCATCACAATATCGGTACGGATCATCAAATAATCCCAATTCAAATTTCACACGAAGAATTCTACGAACAGCATCATCAACCAAAGCTTCTTTTACTTTTCCGGATTTTACCAAATCAACCAGTTTTGCCACATATAAATACGATTCCATATCCATATCAGAACCTGCAATTACCGCTTTTGCTGTTGCATCGGCTTCATCTTTTGCATAGCCGTGTGCGATCATTTCGCGAATCGAAGCATAGTCAGAAATTACAAATCCGTCAAACTTCCATTTTCCTTTTAAAATATCTCTTTGTAAAAAAGCATTTCCCGTTGCAGGAACACCATTCAAAGTATTAAACGAATTCATAAACGTACGAACTCCAGCTTCAACCGTCGCTTCAAAAGGAGGCAGAACTGAATTGTACAATTTAGAATTACTTATATCTACAATATTGTATTCTAAACCAGCTTCAACATAACCATACGCAGCAAAGTGTTTTGCACAAGCCGCAATTGTATTTACTTTTTGAAGATCTGCTACAGTTTCTCCCTGAAAACCTTTTACTCTTGCATAACCAACTTTACTTCCTAAATACGGATCTTCTCCCGCGCCTTCCATCACACGTCCCCAGCGCGCATCATTTGCCACATCTACATTTGGTCCAAATGTCCAGTTAATTCCAGATGCCGAAGCTTCATCTGCCGCAATTGCAGCCGACTTTTTAATCGCTTCTAAATCCCAACTTGCCGCTTCTGCCAACGGAATTGGACTTAACGTTTTATAACCATGTATTACATCAAAACCAATAATTAACGGAATTCCCAAACGCGTTTCTTCAACCGCAATCTTCTGCACGGCACGAACTTCTTTTACACCGCGAACCGTTAACATTGAACCTACCAATCCTTTTCTTAAATGTTCGTATTTTAATTCAGCTGTTCCGCCTTTTGGAGCTGGTCCCGTCACGTCCCAAAAACCGTTATATTGGTTCATCTGCCCCACTTTCTCCTCCAGCGTCATTAAAGGCAAAAGCAAATCAATTCTTTGCTCAATAGTTTTGTTTTTATCCAAATACGGCTTTTTTTGTGCATTCATATTTCCAACAGTAAACAGGGACAAAACCCCAATAATTATTATTTTTTTATTTTTCATGGTTAGTTAGTTTTTTTTAAGCTTCTAAGGTGCTGAGATACTAAGATTCTAAGGTTAACATTTTGGGCGTGTCCCTCCGGGTCGGGCTATCCGTTTCAAGTCCTCGCACTTCCTTCGTCAGGCTGTGGGCTTTTCACTTCTATCCCTCACGCGAACGGATCGACGACAACATTTTCGTTCAGCATGTCATTGCGAGGAACGAAGCAACCTCTCTACAATTTGATTTAGCAACTGTGATTGCTTCGTTCCTCGCAATGACACAAAATGCTAAAAATCTACATTCTAAAATTCTGACGTAAAACAAGAAGCAGGCAGATTCGCTTTATTAAACAAATCCGGCTGAATTGTATTTCCCCAGGCAAATCTCACTTTTACCGGATTTGATACTTTTTTACTTGTCAAAATCACCTCGTTATTTTTAATTGAAGCTTCGGCTGGATAAAAAACTCCATCGGTTCCAGCTGCTTCAAACTGATTCGATTTTTTGTCTTTAAAATATAATCCCTCTGCATAATCAAAAGAAACTGTCACTTTATTTTTATTTGTTTTAATTTCTTTGAAAAGCGGTCCGTTAACCAAATTATGATTTGTTTTGTACGTTTCCGCCAAAGCCAGATCTGCCAAACGAATTCCAACCGACTTTTTGTTTTTTGGATGAATATCAATCGTATCTGAAATATCCGAAGTCAAAACCATTCCTGTTTTTGGAACTTCTTTTAAAATTTTTCTTTGAGAATTTCTAACCGTTACGTTCGAGAAATTATTTGTTCCGTTTTTATAAGGTGCAATCTGAACAAAATAAAAAGGAAATTCCTCATTCCAGGCTTTTCTCCATGAAGCAATCAAAGCCGAAAGCGTTTTATCGTAAACCAAAGAACCCACATTCGATTCGCCCTGATACCAGATTGTCCCTGCAATTTTAAATCCTGTAATTGGAGCAATCATAGCATTATAGGCACGTCCCAGCTGATGTGGTCCATATTCTTGTTCATTTAACTTCTTAGCATTTTCTAATAAAACTGGATCATTTTGAACGACTTCTTCCGGCATCCATATTTCGGCAGGAGTTCCGCCCCAGTTTGAAGAAATCAATCCAATTGGAACATTTTTTAAATCTTCGCGCAAACGTTTGGCAAAAAAATAACCAACAGCACTGAAATACTTCATGGTTTCCGGAGTCGATTCGACCCAATTTCCCAATACATTATTCTGCGGAGTTACGGCAGTAGATTTTGAAACCGTAAAAAATCGAATATTCGAATTTGCGGCATTTTTTACTTCTTCATCGCCATTCTCGATTCCCCAGCTGGCCGACATTTCCATATTCGACTGTCCGGAACAAACCCAGACTTCTCCAATTAAAATATTTTTAAGTACAACTTCATTATATCCTTTAATCGAAATTGTATAAGGTCCGCCCGCCTCAGGAGTTTTAATAATAAGTTCCCATTTCGCCTGATTATTGGCAACGGTTTTATATTCCTGATTGTTCCAGCCGGAAACTAGTTTAATTTCTTCTTTTGGATTTGCCCAGCCCCAGATTTTAACTTCAGAATTGCGCTGTAAAACCATATTATCTCCAAAAATATTAGGAAGCGTAATATTTGCCTTTACTGAAACACAAATCATTAAAAAGAAAACAAATAATAGATTATTTTTCATTTAAAAGCTTTTTTAAAAATGGTCCATATTCATCTGCCAGAACTTTATGATCAGCAACATCTGGATGACCTGTACAGCCTTTTGGCGTCATAGGTTTAAATTTGAAAATCTGAATTGCTTTGTGGTTTTTATCTTCTGCAAAAGCATTTTTTACTTTTTTGAGGCACTCTTCAAAAACTACTGCTTTTTCGCCGTTAACCATTGGACTGTTTGTAATGACGATCTGCACATTCGGATTATGTTCGTACAGCATTTTTATAAAATTGATGTAATTTGAAACATATTTAGCAGCATTAAAAGGCAGACGTTCTTTTTTGCCGTCTCCTCCCGAAAAATCATTTGTTCCTAAAGCAATACTGATAATATCAGGCTGAAAAGCAAAATCGTATTTAGGTTTTGAAGCATCTTTCGTCAGATATAAATTTGGATAAGCGTCTGGCATTATGACTTCATCTTTGTTTTCATCATTCCAGTTTCTGTACATTCCAATTCCCGAAACTGAACTCATTAAATATGCTGCTCCAATTGCTCTTGAAAGTGTTGGTCCATAAGCATAATAACCATTATGATGATCTAAATATTCACCTTTATCACAAGGAACATCAGACGGATCACTTGCGGCGCCACAGGTAATAGAATCTCCAATGAATTCGATTTTCTTTTTCTTTTTAAAAGAAATTGCAGTCAGTTTTGCTGTTGTTCCGGCAAATAAAATACCGCCGCTATGCGCTTCTGTATTTTTATAAATTTCTAAACGATGTTCTTTTTTATTTGAAGTTACTTGTATTGGAAATGACTGTACTGCCCCTTTTTCAATTCTGATTTTCCCAATATATTTTCCGTCCAAAACCAACTGGGCATAATTATGATGTTCATAAGAATCTACGCTTTGAAGTGAAATTGAACATTCGTTTCCTGTAAAATTAAAAGTTACAGAAGAAGCAGTTCCAATTAAAATGACGTTATCATTTTGAAGTTTATCTATTCGGCCTTGATATAAAAAAGTTTTATTTGAATTTTGACTTTGTGAATTCGAAATAAGTGAAATCAGCAAAAACGAAATTAAAACAGCTATTTTTTTAAGAAACATAATTTATTTGTTAAATCTAAATACGATTCACAAATATATTTGAAATGAATTACACAGAAAGATACTAAAATGTCAAAATGCAATAAAAAAACACCACATAAACACATCATTTAACGAGTAATTAATGCTTATTTGTATTTTTTAGGGTGTATTTATCCTTTTTAAAATGAAATAACAGTTTATATTTAGCGTTTCAATATATGATAAGACTAAAAAAAATGAGATCACGCCTATTATTTTTACTGCCTGTTATTTTACTTTCTTCTTTCACCCTAAAAAAGAAAGAACCGCAAATAGTCGTTAAAAACACTAAAATTCAGACAGAAATAAATCGTGATTCTATTATTGCTTTTGCTAAACAATATTTAGGAACTCCCTATGTTTATGCCAGCAGTGACCCAAAAAAAGGATTTGATTGTTCTGGTTTTGTGAGTTATGTTTTTAAAAATTTTGGCATGACTTTGCCAAGAAGTTCAAGCGGTTACAAGAACTTAGGGACTGCCTTAAAACCTGAAGATTTTAAAGTTGGAGATATTTTAGTTTTTTACGGATATAAAGACAGGACAGTTGTAGGCCATTTGGGAATCATCTGCGAAGCTAACGGAATGCAGTCTAAATTTATTCATGCTTCTTCTGGAAAAGCACAACAGGTAACTATAACAGCCCTTGATACAGAACATTATACCAAACGTTTTTATAAATGTATTGATGTTTTGCCTGAATAATTTTTCAGCCACAGATTAAACAGATTAACACAGATATTTTATAATCTCTTAAATCCTTTAATCCGCGGCAGTAGACAATAAACTTTTTTTGAAAATTTGGAATTTCAAAATTGGAGTTTAAATCTTTTTATTCTTCTGTCAATAATTTAAGCAGACTTTCATCTCTTTGATAAATGTCTTTATAAAAATTTAAATTGCCTTCGCGGTCTACCCATGCAGTAAAATATCCTATATAAACCGGGAATTTTTTCTTTATAGTGTACCAGTTTTCCTTTCCTGCATGCATGGCTTTATCAATTCGGGCTTCCGTCCATTTTGGATCTTCTTTTAATATTTCAATTGCCAGTTCTCGAGGTTTTGCTACACGCACGCATCCGTGGCTAAAGGCTCGGCTTTCTCTTTCAAACAAACTTTTTGAAGGCGTATCGTGCAGGTAAATATTGCTTGAATTTGGAAACAAAAATTTCACTAAACCAAGTGAATTATTTTTCCCTGGAAGCTGACGAACGGCGCCATTGTTCCATTCAAGGTTTTTCTGAGCCAGATAGTTTTTATTTTTAGCCATTCCGGGCTTTATCTCTTTAGCAATAATACTTGGAGGCACATTCCAGTACGGACTGAAAACAATATTACTCATTGTTCCGCTGAAAATAACGGTTTTGGTCATCGCTTTTCCAACCACAACCGGAGAAGTAAATGCAATTTGTCTGTCACGGATAAGATATAATTTAAATTCAGGAATATTTACTTCGATATACTGCTGTCCTTTTTCAAGTTTAGGATCAATCCATCGGCAGCGTTCCATATTTACAATAATGGTTTTAATACGGTCTGAAACCGGAATATTCAAATCGGTAATGTGTTCTGGAAGAATCGTATTTTTTGGTGCAAAACCATGATGCAGTTCATAACTTTTTAATCCTTTTATTAAAGTAGAATCGCAGACTGCACTTTTATTGTCTTCTTTAATATCCTGAGTAATAAAAAGTCTTTCTCTTATTTGAGAAACAATTGGAGATGAATCACCAAGTTTTAAACTCTTATAAGTATCATCAATTTCTATGGTTTTCCAGCCTCCATTTTTTTCTATTTCTCTATAACGTTTAAGAGCATCGCGCAGTTTGTAATACTGGCTGAACATTTTACTTTTCTTATCGTCGTTTATAGTCGATTTTTCAAAAATAGAATCAGAGAAAACCTGATAATTTAGTTTTTTTCTCGGCAGAAGCCATTCTAATGAAATCGAAGTTTTTTCATCAAATCCCCTGTATACTTTTTCGGCATAGTAGAAATACAAATTTGTAATCATTAAATCTGTATTCACTTTTGAAAGTTTATTATCAGCATTTCCTTCAAAAACAGCATTGATTTCTTTGTACGGAAAATTTGCTTTTAACCCTTCGTTTTCTAATCCTTTGTATTTATTAAACAAAGTATTTCCAAACTCGACTACACCTTTATTATCAAGCCATAATTGTGTCGCGTTTTTCTTTTTATATAAGGATTTAACCTGCTCTTCAAAATTTTTCAATTTCGGGTAAGTCTCATAAAAACTTGCAATAGCCGTTGTATCTATCGTAAGCCTGAGTTCAGGTACAACTGCTTTTTCTTTCTTTTGATTTTCTTCTTTTTTATCTCCTTTACAGGAAACTGCTAAAAAGAGAAACACAAAAGCGATAAATGAACACCAAATTTTCATACTATTTTTTTTGATAAAAGTAGAAAAGTTTTGATAAAAACAAAGCTCCTCAAAAAATAAAAAAACATTAAATTAAGACAAAAAAAGCTCCAAATACATTACATATTTGGAGCTGCCACGATATAACCAACCTATTTAAAACTTTTTAGATAACTGTACCTTTTAGAGTAAGGATTTTTGGAGCAGTTTCGGCACTAGTTGTTACTGTAACTGTTTTTGTAAAAGCGCCTTTGTTTGCTGCATTGTAAGTTGCTGTAACCTTTGCAGATTTTCCTGGTAAAATTGGTTCTTTGGTGTAATCTGTTGCTGTACAACCGCATGAACCCTGAACTTGTGTAATTACTACAGAAGTTTTTCCTGTATTTTTAAATTCATAAACAATCGCTTTTGGAGTTCCCTGCGGAATTTGTCCAACATCAATTGTTTCGGCTTTCCAAACAATTGTTGAAGCTGTTGTTCCTTCAATTTCTTTTTCATTTACAATTGACTGTACCGGAGCAATTGCCGAAAAAGACATTAGCCCTAAAGCCAAAGCAAGCATTGAGATTTTGATGATTTTCATAGTTAAATATATTAAATGGTTTAAAGTTCGATTTTCATATTACAAAGGTAATTCAGACAAAATCGAATCGCTGTTAACCGCTTTCAAATGTTTGTTAACGACTTGTTAATCGCTTTTTTTAAGTATATTTTTGATTAATATTACACTTTCTAAAGTCTGTTTTCTTGAAAATAAATAAACTCAATAGTATTATAGTTCTAGGACTTGTCGCCATAATAAGTATTTTGGTGGCACAATTGCTTTGGACTAAAGAAGCTTTTACGATTGAACAAAAAAAGCTGAGTCAAAAAGCGCATATTGCACTTCTGGAAGTTGCAAAAAAATTATATGAAGGAACCAATCATGAACTTCCGGCACAAAATCCTGTGCAAAAAATTGCCAACGATTATTATATAGTAAATGTCGACAATGAATTTGAGCCTGATATTCTGGAATTTTATCTCCTGACTGAATTCAAAAAAATGAATATCACGACAGATTTTGAATACGCTATGTACAATTGCCAGAGCGACGAAATGATTTATGGTGATTACATTTCTTTATCGCACAAAAAAAATCTGAGTGTAAAAAAACCGTCTATTTCCCTAAACATAAAAATCTGGTTTATTATTTTGCAGTTCGTTTTCCTAACGAAACCACTTATTTATTCAGTTCAATGCGGTTTTGGTTTATCCTTTCGATTGCTTTAATCTTGATTTTGTTGATTTACGTTTATTCGATTTTTACTCTTTTACAGCAAAAAAAATATTCAGAATTACAGCGTGATTTTATCAATAATATGACACATGAATTTAAAACTCCTCTGTCTTCTATTTTAATTGCTTCAAAATATTTAAGCGAACAAAGCCCGATTAAAGATGATAAGAAACTGTATACTTATACAGAAATCATTATTAATCAAAGCCACAAACTAAATCATCATGTAGAAAAAATTCTAAACGTTGCCAAATCAGATCATACTCCGTTAGAATTAAAAAAAGAAAGTGTTATAATTGTTCCGATAATCGAAGAAGCTATCGAAAATATCCAGTTAAAATGCCCGGAAGCTGTTATTCAAATTGAAAGTTCATCTAAAGAATATATATTAGAAACTGATGTTTTTCATTTTGCTAATTTGATTTACAACCTTTTAGACAATGCGATAAAATACTGCAATAAAAAACCAGAGATTACAATTAGAATCTCAGAAGAAAATTCGACTTTAAAACTAGAATTTATTGATAACGGAATTGGCATTTCTTCTAAAAAAATATCCTTTATATTTGATAAATTTTATCGCGTTCAAAACGAAAAGAGCAATGAAGTAAATGGTTTTGGACTTGGATTATACTATGTTAAAGAAATCTGCAGTCTGCAGAACTGGAAAATAAAAGCTGAAAATAATTCTGAAAACGGAGTTACTATAACTTTGTTAATTCCTTATAAAAAATGAAAAACTTCAAAATACTTTACACAGAAGACGATGAAACTCTGGCATTTTTAACCAAAGATAATCTGGAACAGAATAATTATGAAGTTATTCACTGCACCAATGGAAAATCTGGTTTGGAAACATTTAAAAATGAAGATTTTGATATTTGCATTTTTGACATTATGATGCCAAAAATGGACGGTTTTGAACTGGCCGAAGAAGTAAGAAAAATTGATAATGATGTACCTATTATTTTTCTTTCGGCTAAAACCTTAAAAGAAGACCGCATAAAAGGGCTTCGTCTTGGTGCCGATGATTATTTAGTAAAGCCTTTCAGCATTGAAGAATTAATTTTAAAGATTGAAGTTTTCCTGAAACGTTCACAGAAAAACAATAAAGTAGAAAAATCTGTATATGAAATTGGGAAATATCAATTTGATACCAAAAATTTTATTCTTTTTAATGAAGATGAAAAAGTGGGCCTTACACAACGCGAAGCCGAGTTACTGAAACTTTTTATAGACAATAAAAATCTGGTTTTAAAAAGAGAACAAATTTTAACTGCACTTTGGGGTACAGATGATTATTTTATGGGAAGAAGCCTTGATGTTTTTATTTCGCGTCTGCGCAAAATTTTAGCTAATGAAAAAGGTATTTCAATTGAAAACCTGCACGGAATTGGGTTTCGCTTTTCTATTGAATAAATAATAACAATTCTGTTAAAAATAAAGAAAAATCTGTAAAACAATTTTCAAAAAACTTTGTATTTTTAAGTTCTAATTTTCCCAGATATGAAAATACATCATTTGCGAAATGCCACATTGGTTATTGAAACAGAAGAGCATGTTATTCTGGTTGATCCAATGTTAGGAAAAAGAAAAACAATTGCGCCTTTCACAATTTTTCGTTACAAACCTAAGAGGAATCCGCTGGTAGCTTTGCCAAAAAACAGCAGAGAAATTTTGAGCAGAGTAACTCACTGCCTGATAACACATTTACACCCAGATCATATTGATAAGGCGGGCGAAGTATTTTTACGAAGAAAAAGTATCCCGGTTATCTGCAGTGCAAAAGATGAAAAATCTCTTTCATTAAGAGGTCTTAATATTATGCAGACTTTAAATTACTGGGAACCTCAGCCTTTTTTAGGAGGAAGAATTATTGGTATTCCTGCTCTTCACGGCTACGGTTTTATAGCAAAATTGATGGGAAATGTAATGGGTTTTTATGTTGAGCTTACCAACGAAAAATCAATTTATATAAGTTCAGACACTATTTTTACTGATGATGTACAAAAAGTATTGATAGAATTAAAACCAGACATTGCAACCGTTGCCTGCGGTACTGCCAGATTAGACATTGGCCAGCCATTGTTAATGCGTATGAATGATATTTTGAAATTTGCGGCTCTTGCACCCGGAAAAGTTTTTGCAAATCATCTGGAAGCTCTAAATCACTGTCCTACAACACGCGAAGAATTGAGAAGAGCTTTGACAGAAAATAATCTTTTATATAAAACTGCAATTCCAAGTGACGGAACCAGCGTTGAATATTTATAAAACAAGGAGTCCAAATTCTCGCAGTGTATTTACAGGTTTAGAATACCAAAACAATTCAAAATCGTCCAGCGAAGTTTCAAAATCATTTTTCACTTCCTGAAAATTGTAATTTTTTGTGTTAGAAATTGAAATTTTAGATAAAATCGATATCAGCCATTCGCCTTCTTCTTTGCTCGTTTGAACGGTAAAACTTTCTTTTTTATCATGAAAAGTCAGGGACATCATTTCCCAGCTTCTTCCTTTTTTCGATTTTGTAAAAAGTTCTGCAAAAGGTTTTCCGCCAAGCCAGACTACTTTTGCATTTGGTTTGGTATTAAAATCATTTTGTTCTTCGAGTGCATTAAAAATAAAATCAGGATGGATTTTAGTTTTTGGAATTTTAAAGTCGAACCAATCTTGTAATTCATAGTCAAAACAAATTCCGTGCATGAAATTAAAAAGCGATTTCTTTAATCCAAAACTAAATTTATCGTGATTGATTCCTGTTGAATCTGTATATTCAATATCATTATTAGCAAAAGTACCAATTAGTTCTGTTTTTTTGGTCACACCAAATTGTTCCGGATACAAACCAACGGGACTATGAGCTGTCAAAGCAAACTGATGCCAAAATCCTGACTGCAAAACTCCCGCCTCAAATAACTGACGAACCATTTCGAGACTGTCAATTGTTTCCTGAATGGTTTGTGTTGGATACCCGTACATTAAATACGCATGAACCATAATTCCGGCTTCGGTAAAATTTCGGGTTACTTTTGCGACTTGTTCAACCGTAACACCTTTATCAATTAATTTCAATAATCGGTCTGAAGCAACTTCTAAACCACCTGAAACGGCAATACAGCCAGAAGCTTTCAGCAACAAACATAAATCTTTTGAAAAGCTTTTTTCGAAACGAATGTTCGTCCACCAAGTTACGGCCAGTTTTCTTTTTAGAATTTCCAGCGCCAAAGCACGCATCAATGCCGGCGGTGCCGCTTCATCAACAAAATGAAATCCGTTTTGTCCTGTCTGTTCTATTAATTCTTCCATTCGATCGCAAAGCAGACTTGCCGCAACTGGCTCGTAAACTTTTATATAATCTAAGGAAATATCACAAAAAGTACATTTTCCCCAATAACAGCCGTGCGCCATCGTAAGTTTATTCCAACGCCCGTCACTCCACATTCTATGCATCGGATTTACAATTTCGATTACCGAAATGTATTTATCCAAAGGCAGATCAGAGTAATCTGGAGTTCCAACCTGAGATTGTTTGTAATCGTGTTTTAAAGAATTATTTTTATAAACTACTTCTCCATTTTCTAAAAGAAAAGTTCTTTTATAACGCTTCTCTTCACTTGACTCCGCTCGGGATGACAAATTATCAACAAGTTCTTCAATTGGAACTTCGCCATCATCTAAAGTAATAAAATCGAAAAACTCAAAAACACGTTTGTCTGAAAGTGAACGCAGTTCAGTATTTGGAAAACCGCCTCCCATTGAAATTTTAATTTCGGGATGATTTTGTTTTACCCATTGTGCAGATCGGAAAGCGCTGTATAAATTCCCCGGAAAAGGAACAGAAATTAAGAAAAAAGTTGGTTTTACTTCTTCGATTTTCTTTTTCAAAATAGAAATTAAAATCGAATCAATATAAGTTGGTTCTTTTTGAAGCTCGTTATACAATTCATCAAACGAATTAGCACTTCGTCCTAAACGTTCGGCATATCGGCTGAAGCCAAAATTTTCGTCGACACATTCTACAATAAAATCCGAAATATCTTCGAGATATAATGTTGCCAGGTGTTTTGCTTTATCCTGAGTTCCCATTGTTCCAAAAGCCCAATCGAGTTCTTCCAGCTGTGCAAAACGAGAAGCTTCGGGCAGGAAATCTTCCTGACAAATCTGTAAAGCCAAAGTTGGATTTTTTCCCTGCAGAAACTGAATTACAGAATCGATTGTTTTGATGTATTCGTCCTTTAAAGCAAAAATTCTTTTAGAATTATCTGAAATTTCAGCGTTCAAAACTTCAAACTTGAAACCTGAAACCTGAAACAAATCATAAAGTCCTTTTTTCGAAAACAATTCTAAAATAACATCAATACCCAAATCTGCCTGAACCGATTCGATATTTTTGGTATTTAGGAAACCTTTTATATACGCCGTTGCCGGATACGGAGTATTCAGTTGTGTAAATGGAGGCGTAATTACAAAAAGTTTCGTTTTCAAAAGGATTTATTTTTTTTGCAAAAATACGAGTTCTTTAGAGACTTTTATGGTAAAGATTTTAAAGTCGTTTTAAGTTTAATTTTTTTAATCAAAAAAATCCGCAATCCTGAGAATTATCAGGATTGCGGATTTTATATAAATCTTTAAAAATTCTAAAACTTATGTTCGTCTTTACTTATTACTAAAAATGAAATTAGAGAAATAAGTGCCGCAGTAACTAAATAGAACCCTACATAGCTCACATCGTATTTCTTTGCCAGCCAAATGG
Source organism: Flavobacterium sp. 22659 (assembly GCF_052044235.1). Classification (NCBI taxonomy): domain Bacteria; kingdom Pseudomonadati; phylum Bacteroidota; class Flavobacteriia; order Flavobacteriales; family Flavobacteriaceae; genus Flavobacterium; species Flavobacterium sp. 22659. The sequence goes on along the minus strand of NZ_JBQEMU010000006.1, from coordinate 111,584 downwards.
CAATCATAGGCGCAAAAGCAGCTCCTAGAATTCCTGCCATATTAAAAGTTAAAGATGCACCAGAATAACGAACGTTTGTTGGAAACAACTCTGATAAAAATGTTCCTAAAGGTCCATAAGTAAAGCCCATTAAAGCCATTCCTATACAGGCAAAAGTTGTTACTAAGGCAATATTTCCTGTACTCAAAAAGAATGAAAAGAAAAATCCAAAAACAGCAATTGCAGCCGTAGCCAGAATAAGCATTTTACGACGTCCTATTTTATCTGCCACAACAGCCGAAACCGGAATAAAAATGGCAAAAAACAATACTGAGAATAACTGAATTAATAATCCGTCTCTTTTAACAATTCCTAAGTCTGAAGTTGCCCAGCTCAATGTAAACACAGTCATTAAATAAAAAACCAGGAAAGTTGTAATTGCTGCAAACGTTCCAAAAATCAATTGGTTTTTATACGATTTTACTAATTCTAAAAAAGGAACTTTTACTTCCTCTTCATGCTTTTTAGCATTTTCAAAAGAAGGTGTTTCTGTAATTTTTGTTCGAATATAAAATCCTACGATTACCAAAAGCGCGCTGGCAATAAACGGAATTCTCCAGCCGTAATCCATAAAATCTTCATTGCTCATGGAATCTGTCAATAATAAAAAAGTCCCGCCCGAAAGCAATAATCCAATTGGAGCACCCAATTGCGGGAACATTCCGTACCAGGCACGTTTGTGCGGCGGTGCATTTTCTATTGCCAATAAAACCGCTCCTCCCCATTCTCCTCCTAAACCAACACCTTGCCCGAATCGGCATAGCATTAATAACAAAGGAGCAGCAACACCAATACTGGCATAACTTGGCAAGAAACCTATTGTTACGGTCGAGATACCCATTGTTAATAAGGCTGCAACCAAAGTAAATTTACGCCCGATTTTATCGCCGTAATGTCCAAAAAAAGCTGAACCTAACGGACGAGATAAAAACGCTATTGAAAAAGTAGCTAATGATTCCAGAGTCGCCATAGTCGAATCTGAACCCGGAAAAAATAATTGCGGGAAAACCAATACCGCAGCATTGGCATAAATATAAAAGTCAAAAAATTCAATTGTAGTTCCAATTAAAGAACCAAAAAGAACATGTTTTAATGAGTTATTCTTTTTCGGGTTAGTTTCCATGTAAAATAGATATATCTTTTTTTTGGTTACAAAAATATAGTTTCATTGTTAATATTTCACGTTTAGAACAATTAGTTTCAAAACACTTCTATATTTTTAACAAATTTGATATATTTTACATTTTAAAGAACATTAATTTATTTGAATTTAAAATACTGATTTTAGGAACTTTAAAATAAAAAGTAAAAATCAAATCATAAGCAATCGTTAAAACCGTTTTTAACTGTATATTTTCATTAAATTTACAGCTGTCAAAAATAAATTTAAAATTATGCCTACCGACTGTATCAGCTATCAAACCTCTGGATATTTTTCTAAATTGATACAAGATTATTTAGATCAAAAATCAGAATTAAAAACGCTGTACAACCATTTTCCAACATTGGAAAATTTCGAAAAACAAATTGCCGAAAAAGCTTCGAATTTTGATAACCATAATCGAATTGCATTAGTTAGTACCTTAAAAAAGCAATATCAAAACATCGAAATCTCGGATTCGACAAAACAAAACATTGAGCTTTTAGCACTCGAAAATACTTTTACAATAACAACAGGTCATCAGTTAAACTTATTTAGCGGGCCTTTGTATTTCTTATACAAAATCATTTCGACCATTAATCTTACCAAAGAATTAAAATCGAAATATCCATCTTATAATTTTGTTCCCGTTTATTGGATGGCAACAGAAGATCATGATTTTGAAGAAATCAATTATTTTAATTTTAAAGGAAAAAAATTCAGATGGAATAAAGAAAGTAATGGTCCGGTTGGCCGACTTTCAACTGAAGGTCTAGCTGAGTTTTTAGAAATTTATTCTTTAGAATTAGGTTCCAGTACGAATGCCAATACTTTAAAAAAGCTTTTTGAAGACACTTATTTAAAACACGATAATCTGGCTGATGCAACCCGATTTTTAGCCAACAGCTTATTTGCTAATTATGGTTTAGTAATTATCGATGCTGATGATGCTGATTTAAAACGTGCTTTTATTCCGTATGCTAAGGAAGAATTAGAAAAACAGACTTCATACAAAGCTGTTCAGGAAACAATTGAACAATTAAAAGAATACACCGTTCAGGTAAATCCGCGTGAGATTAATTTGTTTTATATTGAAGACAATCTGCGCGAAAGAATCATTTTTGAAGAAGATAAATATTTTGTAAACAATACAAAAATCTCGTTTTCTAAAGATCAAATTCTTTCTGAATTAGAAAATCATCCTGAAAAATTCAGTCCAAATGTGATTATGCGTCCGCTTTATCAGGAAATAATCCTGCCTAATTTATGTTACATTGGCGGAGGCGGAGAAATTGCTTATTGGCTGGAATTGAAATCTTTTTTCGATGCTGTAAACATCACTTTTCCGATGATTTTAGTTCGTAACTCTGTTCTTTTAGCAACAGAAAAACAAGCTAAAAAAGCAGACCAGTTAAACTTAAGCTGGAAAGACCTTTTTACCAAACAAGAAAATTTAGTAAACGCGATTACACATAAAATTTCTGCATTTCCAATTGACTTAACACCTCAAAAAGAAATATTGAAAACCCAATTTCAATATCTTTACGAATTAGCAGATCAAACCGACAAATCGTTTTCAGGAGCTGTAAAAGCACAAGAAGTAAAACAAACAAAAGGTCTTGAAAATCTTGAAAAACGTTTATTAAAAGCACAAAAAAGAAAACTGAGTGATCAATTGCAGCGCGTTATTGATTTACAATGCGAACTGTTCCCAAATAATAGTTTACAGGAACGTCAAAGTAATTTTTCTGAATTTTATCTGGAAAAAGGCGAACAATTGGTACCGCTTTTATTACAGAAACTGAAACCTTTAGAAATGAATTTTAACATTATAACAATTTAAAAAACAATAAAGTAATAATTCTGAGAACCAAATAACCACCTATCTTCTCTAAATTATTATCCTTCAAACCAAATAGCGATTTTTAAAATTATTAACTAACCAATTTACCCAAAACCAATGGTAAAAGAACGCTTAATTTCGCTAGATGTCTTTCGTGGACTAACAATTTTATTAATGACAATCGTAAACAATCCCGGCGACTGGGGAAATGTTTATCCGCCATTATTACACGCCGAATGGCACGGCTGCACTCCAACTGATTTAGTATTTCCGTTTTTCATTTTCATCATGGGAGTTGCTGTTCCTCTTGCAATGCCTGATAAATTTTATGACGGCACAACATTCAATAAAATCTTAGTTCGTTCTTTACGAATGCTTTGTTTGGGAATTTTCTTTAACTTTTTTGGAAAAATCCAGTTATTCGGACTCGAAGGAATTTCGCTTTTAATAGGCAGACTAGCAATAACTATTACTGTAGGTTATGCCTTAATGGGAAGTTTTAGTTCAAAAGTCAAAAACATTCTGGCATTTTCAATACTGTTTATTTATCTGTTTTTAGCTTACAGCGGTATTGAAGCTTATCATGATGTAAGACTTCCGGGAGTTTTACAGCGAATTGCAATTGTGTATTTTGTAGTTTCACTTTTGTATTTAAAAACCTCTCAAAGAACCCAGATCATAACCGGAATTGTTTTATTATTTGGTTATTGGGCAATCATGACTTTAATTCCTGTTCCCGGAATCGGCGAAGCCAATCTTGAAAAAGGAACCAATATGGCTTCATGGCTTGACAGCGTTTTGCTAAAAGGCCACATGTACCGCGGTACCGTAACCTGGGATCCGGAAGGAATTTTAAGTACACTTCCATCAATCGTAAACGGAATTATTGGTTTACTAATCGGACAGGTTTTACAGCGTGATACAACTAAAATTCTAAAAGCCCAGAAAATGGGAATTGCAGGAACGATTCTTATATTTTTTGGTTTAATGTGGGATTTGGTTTTTCCAATTAATAAGTCGATTTGGACAAGCAGTTATGTTTTATACACGACAGGATTGGCGACAGTGTTCCTGACAATTTTATACTACACCATCGATATTGCCGATTATAAAAAAGGATTCAAACCATTTTTAATCTGGGGTGTAAATCCAATGATTGTATTCTTTACTTCTCAGATTATTCCACAGGCATTGGTAATGATCGAGTTTCAAAACCCGCATAATCCTTCAGAAAAAATCAACTTATTAAATTATCTGTACAGCTTTTGGATTGCACCGTTTTTCAGCAATCCAATGACTGCTTCGCTCGCAGGCGCATTGGTTTACGTGTGCATCTGGACCTTTATTTTGTGGATATTCTACAGAAACAAATTAATATTCAAGGTTTAAAATTTTCATCATATAAGTTATTTAAGTTCATTTAAATAACACGTGCAGAATATCTCTGCAAAGTATAACGTATTTCTAAAATGAACTTAAATAACTTATATGATTTCAAAAAAACAACTTTTCTTACTCAAAACATTATTCTAACGTGTTTTAATTACGAATTAATTAAAATCAATTCACAAAAAAAGTCTACTTTTGCACAAAATTTAATAAAATAGAAAATGGCAACAAATAGAACTTTTACAATGATTAAGCCAGATGCTGTTGCAAACGGACACATCGGAAATATCTTAGCAATGATCACTAATGGTGGTTTCAAAATCGTTTCATTAAAATTAACTCAATTAACTGTAGCTGATGCTAAAGCATTTTACGCAGTTCACGCAGAAAGACCTTTCTACGGAGAATTAGTTGAATTCATGTCACGCGGACCAATTGTTGCTGCAATTTTAGAAAAAGACAACGCAGTAGAAGATTTCAGAACTTTAATTGGAGCTACAAATCCAGCTGAAGCTGCTGAAGGAACTATTCGTAAAGCATACGCAACTTCTATTGGAGAAAATGCAGTTCACGGTTCAGACAGCGACGAAAACGCTGCTATCGAAAGTGCATTCCACTTTGCTGGAAGAGAGCAATTCTAATAATTAGTTTTCAGTCACAGAATTCAGTGATTGTAAATCATAAAAAAAATCCTGTTTGTTATACAAACAGGATTTTTTTATTTCCTATAATAGATCAAGACTGAAAACTGCAACTAAAAATCAGCGTAATACTACATCCCTCACAACATCACGTCCTAATTCTTCATTAATCATTTTAACGATTTTTGATTTTCCATGACTTAACTCTTCTCTTAAAACAGCCGAACCAAGTTCAACATAAAGCGTACTCCCTTTTAAAACAACATTTCTGGTGTACGTATTCACGCCATTTCCCATTAGTTGTCTCCAAGCCTCACGCACATCAATTTGATCCATTCCAGGCTGTAATTTATTCACCTGAATAATCTGTTGCAAAACAGCCCCAATCGTACTTTCGTTATTTAGTCTTTTTGCCATCGTTTAAAATATTTACTGGTCCTGCTTTTTTATAATGATATTCTTTGTTCTGATCATTTTTTACCACAAAAGTTTCGTCTGAAATCGAAATCAATTCCTCACTCCATTTTGCGTAATCTGTTTTGTAATCCAGAAAAGTTCCTTTGTCTGTAAATCGAACCGAAACATTTTCAAAAGTATCCGTTGTCAAAAAAGTGCCGTCAAGCTGCGCCATTACTTTTGTACGCGTTCCTTTATTGCCTTTAATCTGGAAATAATCAAAATTCTCGTTCATACCGTAAACCTTATCTTCACCTTTATCAAAAACTACTTTTTCAATTTCCCAATATCCGTTTAGTTTTGCAATATCTGCCGGTTTTATTTCCTGTTTACAGCTTGCAAACAAAAGCGATAAAACCAAAATCATAAAAGTGTTTTTCATAATAATTATAATATTAATAAGGAGCTGATCCTGCTGTCTGCTATATCTTTTCCCGGCTAAAGAAGCCAGAAAAAGGATACCGCTCCCATCAGGGCTGTGGCTTCCGTTTTCAAAAGAAATTTAGTGAATACAAAGGTAACTTTATATCATTTAAAAGAAACAAAAAAATCATAAAACCCATTAAACTATTTTACATATTTTTGGTCAAAGCCCTAAACCAAAAACATAAACTATGACCAAAACCATCTGCACATTACTGACAGCCCTATTTTTAATAAGCTGCAGTAAAGATTCAGCCGAACCAGAGCAAAATCCAGACTCGGCAGAAACCATGTACTTTCCTCCATTAACAGGAACTGTCTGGGAAACAAAATCAATCGCCGACTTAAAATGGAATCAGAACGCCGTACAGCCGCTTTTAGATTATCTGGAACTTAAACATTCTAAATCGTTTATTATTTTAGTAAATGGCCGAATTGTTCTGGAAAATTATTTCAACGGACATAGCTCCTCAACAAACTGGTACTGGGCGAGCGCCGGAAAAACATTAACTTCGACAGTTACCGGAATTGCTCAGCAGGAAAATCTGCTAAATATTAACAATAAGGTTTCACAGTATTTAGGAACCGGATGGACCAGTGAAACATTAACACAGGAAAATTTAATTACCTGCAAACATTTACTCACAATGACATCTGGACTTGATGACAGCACTGATGATGTTGATCCTGCCTCTTTAAAATACAAAGCCGATGCAGGAACACGCTGGGCTTACCATAATGTATATGTAAAACTGCAGGATGTGGTGGCAAAAGCAAGCGGACAAACCTGGGGAAATTATTTCAACGCTAAATTAAGAGACAAAATAGGAATGAATGGAACTTGGGTTCAGCTTGGCGTAAACAGCGTTTATACGAGCACAACAAGAAGCATGGCACGTTTTGGATTATTAATGCTGAATAAAGGAAAATGGGAAAACAATATTATTTTAAATGAAGCTTATTTTAACGAAGCAACAACCACTTCTCAAAATATTAATCTAGGATACGGTTATTTGTGGTGGTTAAATGGAAAAAGCTCTTATCATTTACCGCAGTCACAACTTACTTTTCAGGGAAGCATAATCCCAACAGGACCAAGTGATATGTTTATGGCTTTAGGAAAAAACGATCAAAAAATCTATGTAATTCCAAGCAAAAATATGGTTGCCATTCGAATGGGAGACGCAGCAGATGATGAAAATCTTGCATTATCTGATTTTGACAAAGTCCTCTGGGAGAAAATCAGTGCTTTGTACAAATAAAAGCAAATAAAAAATCCGAGAATACTTTATCAAACTAAAATATCCTCGGATTTTTTTTTAAACATAATGTTTTATCGCTTCGTTTTAAGTCTTTTCAAAATTCCCATAAAGAAAAAAACAACTCCCAAAACTAATAAAATATAGTAAAAAGAAAGGCTTTTATCTCTGGTAACATTTGCTAAAACAAAGCACACAACACTCACAAAATAAAAAGTAAGCGGTGTAATATTTTTAAAAGATTCTAAACTCATTATAAATTATTTAAAGAAACTGTCAACGAATTCATATTTATTAAAGACTTGTAAATCTTCAATTCCTTCGCCTACACCAATATATTTTACCGGAATTTGAAACTGGTCAGAAATACCAATTACAACACCGCCTTTTGCTGTTCCGTCTAATTTTGTAACTGCAAGTGAAGTTACTTCTGTCGCAGCGGTAAATTGTTTTGCCTGTTCAAAAGCATTTTGACCTGTTGAACCGTCTAAAACCAAAAGTACATCATGAGGCGCATCTGCAACTACTTTTTGCATAACACGTTTTACTTTAGAAAGCTCATTCATTAAATTGATTTTATTATGCAAACGTCCGGCAGTATCAATAATTACAACATCAGCATTTTGAGCCACAGCAGACTGCAGGGTATCAAAAGCTACAGAAGCCGGATCACTTCCCATATTTTGTCTTACAATTGGAACATTTACACGATCTGCCCAAACTTGCAGCTGATCTATCGCAGCGGCACGGAAAGTATCGGCTGCACCTAAAACAACTTTATAACCTGCTTTTTTGAACTGATAAGCCAGTTTGCCAATTGTGGTCGTTTTCCCAACACCATTTACTCCAACAACCATTAAAACATAAGGTTTTTTATCTTTTGGAATTTCAAATTCTGTTGCTTCACCTGTATTGGTTTCAGACAATAAACCGCCAATTTCATCACGAAGAATTTGATTTAATTCATCTGTTCCTAAATATTTGTCTTCGGCAACGCGTTTTTCGATTCTTTCGATAATTTTCAGCGTGGTGTTTACTCCAACATCTGAACCTACCAAAACTTCTTCAAGATTGTCTAAAACGTCATCATCGACTTTAGATTTTCCTGCAACAGCTTTGCTTAACTTAGAGAAAAAAGTAGTTTTTGTTTTTTCAAGACCTTTATCTAAAGTCTCTTTTTTTTCGGTAGAGAATAATTTTTTAAAAAAACTCATTTTTAATTTATTGTTAGTTTTAGATTGTTCTTGAGTTTTGAAACAATCCTGATGTTTATAGAACGCGTATTGTTTTTAATCTAACCCCGACAGGATCGATATCCTTTGCCTGGCTTTTTTTAGACAGGTAAAGATAAAGAGTATGGCGGGAACAAATGTTTAAAAAAAACACAATTTGTGGTGTTTCTATAAAATTTTAAACAAATATAAAAATAAAAAAGCTACTTCCGAAAGAAAGTAGCTTTTCTATATATTGTATTTGTAATTATTTCTTTTTCAAGAATTCATCAACTAATTCAGGAGCCATAATAGATTCTACGAATATATATGCACCAGTTTTTGGAGATTTTACCATTTTGATGGCTTTTGATAATCTCTTAGAAGATGTTTGTAACGATGCTACGGTTTTCTTTGCCATGATTCAAATGTTATTTGAAGTTTTTATAAAACTCAAATGGCAAACAACCATTGAGATTTACAAAATCTCTAATTATTACTTAATTTCTTTATGAACAGTTACTCTTTTTAAGATTGGATTAAATTTTTTAATCTCTAATCTGTCTGGAGTATTTTTTTTGTTCTTAGTTGTAATATATCTAGAAGTTCCTGGAACACCAGAAGTCTTGTGCTCAGTACATTCTAAAATTACTTGGATTCTATTACCTTTCTTTGCCATCTTGCTATATATTTATTTAGGAAAAGATTATTTGATAAATCCTTCTGACTGCGCTTTTTTCAAAACAGCAGTGATTCCATTTTTATTAATTGTTTTTATCGTAGATGCTGCTACTCTAAGAGTAATCCATCTATCTTCTTCTGGAAGATAAAAACGCTTTTTAACTAAGTTTACAGAAAACTTTCTCTTAGTTTTGTTCATAGCGTGAGAAACGTTATTTCCTACCATCGCTCTTTTACCTGTAAGGTCACAAACTCTTGACATTATACTTATCTTTTATCGTTATTCAAAATCAGGGTGCAAAGAAAAGAAAAATAAACCATTGTAGCAAAAAATTATTGCACAATTTTTAAAATTTCTTTCTGTAATATTTCTAAACTCTTAATAGTCGCCCTATCTATCACTTTTTCACGCGGTTGTCCAAAGTTAAATTCTTCTGTAATTACTCCGTTTGGTGTTGCCAAAGCAATAAAAACAGTTCCAATTTCAGCTTCTGAGTCACCTTTTGACGGACCTGCATTTCCGGTTGTTGCAATTGCATAGTCTGTTTTTAGTATGTTTTTCACATTCAAAGCCATAGCTGCCGCAACCTCAGCACTTACTACCGAAAACTGGTCTATTAAATCCTGCGAAACTCCCAAAACATTAACCTTTGCTTCTGTTGCATACGAAACAACACTTCCTTTAAAATATACCGAAGCGCCCTGAACAGATGCCAAAAGCGACGCAACTTTTCCTCCTGTACAGCTTTCTGCAGTCGAAACGGTTTTATTTTGTTTGGCCAGCAGTTTCCCTACTACAGTTTCGATGGTTTCATTTTCTTCATAACCAACTATAATGTCATGAATTATAGCATCAAGCGACTGAACATTTTCTTCTATTGCTTTTTCAAGCTCTTCTTTATCTGTTCCGCGGGCCGTCATACGAAGGCGGACTCTTCCCGGATTTGGCAGATAAGCCAGTTTTATAAATTCAGGCAGGTTGTTTTCCCAGTTTTCAATACGTTCTGCGACTAAACTTTCACCCTGACCGTACGTTAAAATGGTTTTATGAATTATATATGGGCGTTTATATTCTTTTACAATTTTTGGTATTATTTCGTTTTCTACCAGATATTTCATTTCATACGGAACTCCCGGAAGTGAAACAAACACTGTGTTTTCCTTTTTCATCCACATACCCGGAGCTGTTCCCATTTTATTATGAAGAACGGTGCATTTTGACGGAACAAGTGCCTGATCTTTATTTAACTGCGAAATTGGTCTTTTATAAAATCCTTCGATAAGTTCTGTTACGTGAGCCAAAACTTCTGGATTTACCACCAGTTCATCATCAAAATATTCGCAGAAAGTTTTTTTGGTAACATCATCTTTTGTAGGTCCAAGACCGCCTGTTACAATTACAACATCTACTTTATTCTGTAATTGTGCAAAAGTGTTTAAAATATGCTGTTTATCATCGCTTATCGAAATCATTTCATACGTTTCGACACCAATTCTATCCAGCTCTTTAGCTATAAAATTTGAATTTGTATCTACAATTTGACCAATTAAAATTTCATCTCCAATGGTAACTATTGTTGCTTTCATAGTATTAAAAGTTTTACTTATAAAGTTATAAGTTTATTTATGAAGTAGGATTGCGGAAATGATTTGAGGCAGGAAACAAAGAAACCTTTGTTTATATGTGAAGTAAAATCGTAAACAGAGAAAACAACCCCGCCTTTGGTTAAAAAGCGGGATTATTAAATTTTACAGATCAAAGTCTTTTTTTATTTCTTTGATCGCGTCTTTTACCTGAACTTTTATACTTTTAAAAGTTTCGATAATATCTTTTTTCTTTCCTTCTGCTTTTGTCCACGCTTCGACTTGCAGAATTTCTTCAAATGCCACATTCAGCCCCATTAAATCTAATGTAGGTTTGATTTTGTGCGCATACGAATAAGCATACTTATGATCCTTTTTCTTAATTCCTTCTTTGATTTGTTTTAAATCTTCAGGAACTTCTGTAACAAATAGTTTAAGAATTTCGTTTACAAATTCGGGGTCATTGTCTGAAAGCGCATACACTTTCGAAAGATTGTACTTTAAAGCCATTATTTTACTTGTATTCTGAATAATTTTTTATCTTCTAAAAAGCCTTCCAAAACATCATTTGGTTTTACCGGCCCAACACCTGCTGGTGTTCCTGTAAAAATAATATCTCCAATTTTTAACGTAAAAAACTGCGATACATACGAAATCAGTTCATCAATTTTCCAAAGCATTAAACTTGTATTTCCTTTTTGAACGATTTCAGAATTTTTTTTGAGCTCAAACGTAAGATTTTCTAACGAAACAAAATCACTTTTTGGTAAAAAATCTCCAATTACTGCAGAGCCGTCAAATGCTTTTGCTTTTTCCCAAGGCAGTCCTTTAGCTTTCAATTTATCCTGTAAATCCCTGGCAGTAAAATCGATACCTACGCTGATATCATCATAATATTTGTGCGCAAACTTAGGTTCAATATACTTTCCTACTTTGTTAATTTTCACAATTATTTCTAATTCGTGATGAACTTCTTCAGAAAATTCGGGAATTACAAACGGATGCTGTTTCAATAAAACTGCCGAATCCGGTTTCATAAAAACCACAGGTTCATCTGGACGCTCGTTTTTTAATTCCTCTATATGATTGGTATAATTTCTACCGATACAAATGATTTTCATTTTTTTTAAAGGTACTGAGATACCAAGTTACTGAGCTGCTAAGGAAAAAAACTTAGAACCATAGAAGCTCAGCAACTCAGAATCTTATTTTGTATTTAATTTTCTCAATTTAATTCCTGTCAGAACTTTTTTGGTGTACAAAGGAAAATCAGCGTTTTGAATCCAGCTGAAATATCCTGGTTCTGTCTCCAGCACTTTTTCAACTTTTGCTCCTTTGTGTTTTCCAAAAGTAAAGATTTCTTCATCATCATTATCAAAAGCAATCATTCCGGCAAAATCAGCAATTCGTTTACGAGTTGTAAACTCAGACAATGATTTCATATCGTTTTCTAATTCCGGATAACGATCTAACTGCGCTTTTAAAATTTCGTAAGTTGCCATTGTATCCGCTTCTGCAGAGTGTGCATTATCAAGACTTTTTCCACAGTAAAATTTTAAAGCCGCACTTAATGTACGTTCTTCCATTTTATGAAAAATAGTCTGAACATCTACCGAAACTTTATTTTTCATATCAAAATCAACCCCGGCACGAAGCAGTTCTTCTGCCAGTAACGGAATATCAAAACGATCTGAATTAAACCCTCCAAGGTCGCTGTCTTTTATCATATTATGAACCAGCGGAGCAAGTTCGGCAAAGGTTGGTTCGTTGGCTACCTTTTCATCAGTAATGCCGTGAACTGCCGTAGTTTGTGGAGGAATTGGAATTGTTGGATTAACCAGCCAGGTTTTACTTTCTTTATTTCCGTTTGGAAAAACTTTAAATATCGAAATTTCTACTATTCGATCTTTACCGATATCAATTCCAGTTGTTTCAAGGTCAAAAAAGCAGATTGGTTTGTTAAGTTTTAATTCCATTTTTAATTTTTATAAGATTACAAATGTAATTTTTTAAAGCCAAAGTTCCTGAGCAAATTCTTATTTTTTTGACCAAAATTGGCTTTTTTTGTTGGTTTTAAGTTTAAAATCAAAACAAAACGAGTTGTTTTTCTCCATTTTTTATAAACGAAAAAACCCGAAAAACTTTTAAATTTTTCGGGTTTTCAAATTTTATTTTAAATAAACTAGAAGTCTCTGTCTACATCAAAAGCTTCTAAATATTCTGCTACTCTTTTCACAAAACTTCCTCCTAATGCGCCATCTACCACTCTATGATCGTAAGAGTGAGACAGGAACATTTTTTGACGGATTCCGATGAAATCTCCTTCCGGAGTTTCGATAACCGCAGGAACTTTACGAATCGCGCCAAGGGCTAAAATTCCAACCTGAGGCTGATTAATAATAGGCGTTCCAAAAACACTTCCAAAAGTTCCAACATTTGTTACAGTATAAGTTCCGCCTTGTGTATCGTCTGGTTTTAATTTCCCTGCTTTTGCACGGTTTCCTAAATCGTTAACCGCTTTTGCCATTCCAACAAGGTTTAACTGATCTGCATTTTTAATTACAGGAACAATTAAATTTCCGTTTGGCAATGCAGCCGCCATTCCTAAATTGATGTTTTTCTTTTTGATAATATAATCACCGTCAACAGAAATATTCATTCCTGGGAAATCTTTTAACGCTTTTGCAACTGCTTCCATCATAATTGGTGTAAAAGTCAGTTTTTCGCCTTCTCTTTTTTCGAAAGCCGTTTTAACTTTATCTCTCCATTTTACAATGTTGGTTACATCAACCTCAATAAAAGACTGAACGTGAGCCGAAGTTTGTACAGAAGCTGTCATGTAACCTGAAATCAGTTTACGCATTCTGTCCATTTCTACAATTTCGTCACCACCGTTTACAGAAACCGGAACAGCCTGCTGGCTTTTTTGAGCGACTGGTTCTGCTTTTGGAGTTTCAACAACAGCCTTTGGTGTTTCAACCACTGCTTTTGGAGCTTCTTCAACTGCTTTCGGAGCTTGTACAACACCTGATTTTCGGTCTTCTATATATTTAAAAATATCATCTTTTGTTACTCGGCCGTCTTTTCCTGAACCTTGGATACTATCTAGTTCTGCAACAGAGATACCTTCTTCTTTTGCAATATTTTTTACCAGAGGAGAAAAGAATTTATCTGACCCTGCAAAATCCTGCGGAGCAGTTACGGTTTCTTTTACCGCTTCGATAGTTTTTTCTATTTCCACTGCTTCTGCAGGTGCAGAAACTTCGGCAGCCGGAGTTGCTGCAGGCGCATCACCACCTTCTGTTTCGATAATTGCAATAGTCTGCCCTACCTGAACTAAATCATCTTTGCCAAATAATTGTTCAACTAAAATTCCTGATACTTCACTTGGCACTTCGCTGTCAACTTTATCAGTTGCAATTTCCAGTACAGCTTCATCAGCTTCAATTTTGTCTCCCACTTCTTTCAACCAGTTAGTAATGGTTGCTTCAGCGACGCTCTCTCCCATTTTTGGAAGCTTTAATTCAAATCTTGCCATATTATTATTCTAAAGGGTGATTTTGATTTTCTGATTGCGAAATTACTGAAATTTTTAAATATAAATTACACTTAATATAATTTTTACTCAATTTTAATGATTTGCCCCCTGTCATTTCTTGAATTACTTCCAATAATATAACTTGCCTTTTTAGGGAAAATCTTAAAAGTAATGTTCTTATCTTTAAGAGTTTCTATGATATTGATACATTTTTTGAATGAAACATAGTGATTATCCAAAATGATCTCTGCCTTTTTGCCCTTTAAAATCAGGCACGAATTTACCATTTTTTCTTTTTTGAAATCTAAAAATCGAACTTTATTTTCTAAAATCGAAGCCAGTTTTTTAGACAAATTCGCATTTTCGGAGTACAAAATATAACTTTCCGGCAGCGGTTTTTCTTTTGGTTTTCCCTGAAACATTTTTACAAAAGAAAAAAACCATGTTCCTATTTTGATGAAAAAACTAAAAAACCATGATTTTTTAAAATGCTTTTGATAGAAAAAGTTCATCGCATCCTGAAAACGTTTCATATACAACTCGTCTTTTATGGTGCTTTCTCCTTTATAATGTAAAACAGTGGTTTCGTGAAAATAATAGTTATTTCTTTTCATCTCCAGCGTACGGTAAGACAAATCGATATCATCGGCATACATAAAACAGTTTTCATCAAAACCATTTAATTTTTGGTATAAATCTTTCTCTAAAAGCATAAATGCTCCCACCAAAATCTCAACTTTACCGGTTTGGTTTTCGTCTAAATGCTGGGCATAATAACGATTAAAGAGATTTGATTTTGGAAATATTTTATACAATCCGAAAATCTTTGTAAAAGCAACCCAGGGCGTTGGAATACCGCGTTTACTTTCGGGAAGAAAACTTCCGGTGCCGTCAATTAATTTACAGCCGACAATTCCCAGATCTTGTTTTTCTTCGGCGAAAGCCAAAATTTTAGTAAATGTATCTTCGGCAACGACAGTATCAGGATTTAAAATGCAGATATATTTACCTCCTGCCTGATTAACGGCAATATTGTTTCCTTTTGGAAAACCGAAATTTTCTTTGTTTTCAATTAATTTAACTTCGGGGAATCTTGTTTTCATCATCAAACAACTGTCATCTGATGAATTATTATCGACAACAATAATTTCGGCATCAAGACCAGAAATGGCTTCCTGAACACTTAAAACACATTGTTCCAGAAAGTAACGCACATTATAATTAAGAATAACAACCGATAATTGCATTGAAAATTTAAAATTTGATTTTGGGGAAAGTTAGAAATTTTCGGCTAAACCTAACCGCAATGACCAGTCGTTTTTACTAATTCCGTAATCGAGAACTAAATTACTGTTGTTTTTCTTGTTCCATTTAATCCTTAATCCTGTTCCAATTGCCGGATTCCACTTTTTAAACTGATACGTTTCTAACTTTGAAACCGAGGAAATATTGGTAAAAAATACGGCACCCCAGAATCCGTTTTTTGAAATATCAGTTCGGTATTCCGTTTCAAAATAAATAAGGGCATTACTTCGAAACCTGTTTCTGGTAAATCCGCGTCCGGTTCTGCCATCACGATCCCAGCCAATACTTGGCAGATCTAAATAATGAGGTTTTCCGCCAAAAGTAGACCAGTAAAAGGCACGATAAGCTAAAACCCGATGTTTGTATTTATGAAAAGAATGGTATTTACGGGCATCAAAATAAATTGAATTCCACTTTTTTCCTTCGACACCGCTTGTATTAATTCGGTAATCTGCCTCAACATACAAACCTTGTTCCGGATTTACATTGTTTTCTCTGGAATCATAAAGTCCCTGAATGGCAGCTCCAAAAGAAGTTTCATCTGAAAAATCACCATTCATATATTTAACATAATCTGTATCTTCATCTATATAAGAGTCTTCGGAAATGTTTTGGTAATTATCCAGCAGTAATCCCAGTCCGAGTCTGAAATTACCAATTACTTTTCGGGTTGCAAACTGATAAAAACGCCATTGCTGATAATCCAGAGTTGACATTTTTTCATCTGTATTATGTCCGCCCAAACCGTAAGTATCCTGCGGATAAATCATATACCGATAATCGCCTATAAAATTCCATTTGTTATCTTTTGTATAAATATAACTTTGAACTGGGAAAACATATTGTTTGGTAAAACTAAAATTGGGCGAAAATGAAACCTGCGACATTTTAGTATTGTCGCTGTCTCCAAGATAAAAGGTAGTTAAAAACGACACGACCAAACCGGCATTTTTATTGGCATCAAGTGGTACCGGAAGCAGGGAAAATGCTATTTTTTTATCCTCGCTTTTTCGTAATGAATCGTTTTTATTAAAAAGCTTATACAAAACATCGAGAATGTCTTTGTTATTTCTCGAAATAGAATCGTTTTGGCAATAGCAGACTTGCATTTGAAAAAAGAAAAAGAAACCCAATAGAAGTTTTGCATTTTTCATATCTTAAGTTCTTCAAAAACAATATCTTACAAATTTAAAATTTTATTCAGAATAGACGTTCTTTTAAAAATAATAAAAAGAAAATTCTATTTTTGAATACAGTAAACAATTTCTCTCTTGATGAAAAACAAAATTCTGGCTTTTTTAAGTGTCTTTCTTTTCCTGACTGTATGGTTTGGAATATTAGGTTTCGCTGCTGCAGAAACAACTTCAAATTCCGGTCTTGATTTGGTAAAAACCTCAACCTGGTATATTGCCGGCCCAGCCCTAGAAAATCAGGAAACGATTAACAGGATTCGAAAAGAAAAAGGTATAATAAAAGTTACCGCAAAAGATAATCCGATTGGAGAAATCGAACTGAATGTAATGATTACAGAAGCAGATTCTAACGACGGCGCTCCGACGAATTTGTCTGAAAGTTCAAAATACCTCAGTATTACTTACAAATCTTCTCATCTTATAAAAATTCAGGCAAGAGAAGGAAACGCAGAAGGAACTGGCTGCATTCATGGCGGTTCGCATCCCAGAGTTGATTTACCTGTTTCTGCCAAAAAATTTACAACGATAAAAATCCCATGGACGGATTTTAAACAAGACGGTGATCAAAACGGAAAAACATTAAATATTCATAATCTCTGTAAATTCAATTTTGTGAATTATAATCCGGTTTCGGGAGCGAGTCTGGAGATAAAATCTGTTGTTATAGAATAGTATTCAGTCTCAGTTTACAGTTTACAGTCTCAGACTGAATACTGTGACTGAATACTGTGACTGAATACTGCGACTGTAAACTGTGACTAAAAATTAAAGATGAAGCTGAATTTTAAACTTATTAAAGATTTTCATTACGTAAAGCATTATAATCGAAAACACTAAAGACCAAAGAATTCCAGGAACGCCTTCTCTAAAATATCCGGGAATTATATGAAGATTGACAACTTTGCAGAAATAATAAATAACACCCGGCAGAATATAAATTAATAACGGATTTGCTGCGGCAGGCATAAAAAACTCACTCCATTTAGTTTGTTTTTTAACTTCCATTAACCAATACAAAAAGTAAAACAGAACGGTGCAGATTCCGGCTGAAATTAGTGTCCATGCTGGTGTTCCGTGTATTTTTGAAATTCCATAATATTGACGTAGAAAAAATCCAGCGGCAAAAAACAGAATTATAAAACCTATTACCGGCCAATTGATTTTGTTCTCGATTTTTCTATCAAAAAACAAAAGCGAAATTACGATTCCGGCTGATACTAATGTAGCATGGGTCAAATGGCCTGCAATAAATCCCAGCCATTCCGGCATATTTACACCCGGGGTCAGGTTTGCTGAATTTCCGACAACGCAGACTATCAGAAAAACAATCATTGCCCATAATTTTCCCGAAACCAGCCAATAGTAAATTACTGAAATAAGATAAGCCCAGCCTATTAAACCCAGAATTCCCCACCATTTTGGCGTGATTCCTATTTTTCCTGTTTCTTCCTGAACATATAAAAAATAAAGTGCAATTAAAACCACCATACCGCCATATTGCAGAATGGATTTTAATACAACCGAAAAGTCTTTTGGATATTTATTCCAGATAGGAATTGGCATTGAATAAGCTAAAAGTCCCCAAAAAGCTGGTGTAATTATCATTTTTGAGGCGTCGTAACCTTCACTTGAATTAACCATATAAACACCAATTATAATTAATGCTAAAGCACGTTTTAAGGTATGAGTCCAGATTACTTTTGGACTGTCGCCTTTTATTAATCTGGCGTTAAATGCAAATGGAACTGACATTCCAACTATAAATAAAAAAGCAGGGAAAACTAAATCGACAAAGGTCATCGCATCTGCATCTGCAGGCATGTGTTTCATCCATTGAGGTACATTTTGGATGCTTGCAAGCTCATTTACAAATATCATTACAAAAATGGTAATTCCACGTAAAGCGTCAATCGAAATAATCCTTTGATTATATAAATTCTCTTTAATTTTCATAAAATATTACTTTTTTATCAAATATAATACAATTCTGAAATGTTGTTACATTGTTACATTATTTTATTTTGAAGTATTTTGTGAAGCATAAATAAAAACGAGATCAATTCTTTACTTTTGCACGCATGTTAGCATTCTTTAAATCAAAACCTTTTTTAAAAGATCTTTTAGCGGGCGATTATGTCGACATTCATTCGCATTTGCTTCCGGGAATTGACGACGGTGCAAAGACGATTAAAAAAACGGTTAAACTGGCAAAAGCATTTCAGGAATTGGGAATTTCTCAATTTGTTACTACACCGCATATTAACCATTATGTCTGGAACAATTCTGAACAGGATATTTTAGAGAAATTAAACGAAACTCAGGTTTTATTAAAAGAAGAAAATATACCTATTCCGTTTAAAGCCGCTGCAGAATATTTTATGGATGACTGGTTTGAAAATCATCTAAAAACAGAAAAGCTTCTCACTTTAAAAGACAATTATATATTGGTTGAAATATCGTATTTAAGTGCGCCTTTCAACTTATATAAAATTATTTTTGATATTCAGCTTGCCGGCTATGTTCCGGTTTTGGCACATCCGGAAAGATATACCTATTTTCATAAAAATTTTAGCGAATACGAAAAACTGAAAAAATCGGGCTGTTTGTTTCAGCTTAATTTATTGGCGGCAGTAGGTTATTATGGAAGTGAAATTGCAAAAAGTGCAGAACTTTTATTAAAAAAAGGAATGTACGATTTTACAGGAACAGATGTACATCACAGCAGTCATATAGAGTCTATGCATCAAAAAATCAAAATAGATGCGGCTTCAAACTTAAAGGAAGTTATTGCTAATAATCATTTTTTTAAATTCTAATAGGCGTTTTCATCACCTTTAAGAATGTTTATTACAGTTCTCACTATGATTTTGATATCGAGAAGTAAACTCCAGTTTTCGATATACCAAATATCATATTCTACTCTATTTTCCATATCAGAAAGTTCCTTTGTCTCGCCTCGATAACCGTTGACTTGTGCCCAGCCGGTAATACCTGGCTTTGCAAACTGGCGAACCAAATAATTATTAATCAATTCGCTGTATTCTTTGGCCAGATTTATCATGTGCGGTCTTGGTCCAACAACTGACATATCTCCCCAAAATACATTAAAAAACTGCGGCAGTTCGTCAATACTGGTTTTACGAATAAAAGCTCCAAATTTTGTTACTCGGCTGTCTCCTTTTCCTGCCTGCTTATTGTGCGCAAGATCGTTAACATACATGCTTCTGAATTTTAGACAAATAAAAGGTCTGTTGTCTCGTCCTGAACGTTTTTGCCTAAAGAAAACAGGACCTGGCGATTCTAATTTAATAATCAGCATTACAATTGGAAAAAGCCACGGAAATATCAGCAAAATGACCAAGCCTGCAAAACAAACATCAAAAGCTTTTTTTATCAATTTATTGGTAACAAACTCTAAAGGTTCTCGGCGGAGCATTAATACCGGAGTATTTTCATAAAAAGTAATTTCGACTTTACTTGATTTTGTGTACAACTGAAAATCAGGAACAAATTTAATTCTCACCATATTTTGTTCACAGATTTTAACCAGTTTATTGATTACCGCAATATCATCTATATGCAGGGCAACGTACATTTCGTCTACTTCTTTTTGAACTATAAAATCCTGAATTTCATCAAAACCGCCAATTACCTGATCTGAAAAAACAGGATCGGCTTTTTCATCAAAAAAACCCAAAAACTTATAGCCGTAAGTCAAATCTTTAGCCAAAATTTTTCGCATTCTTTCGCCCGTTTCATTTGCCCCTACGATAATAATTTTTCTAAAATTATACCCTTTAGCTCTAATTTCTTTTAAAAGTTTCATTGAAATATATCTTGAAACCAATAAAATCACAAAAAAGAACAAATAGAAATATAACAGTCGAAGTCTGGAAAGATCAGAGAATTTTAGATATACTACAATAATTGAAATTATCGAAGCATGAATAACTACTTTTCTAATGGTTCGTTTTAAAATAGATTCAATACGTTCAATACGAATCATTCTGTATGAATCCTTATTTAGCAATAGTCCTATCCAAATTAAGTTAGCCAGGACAGAAACTGTTTTTTCTTCTTTTATTAAAAGTTCGTCTAAACTTCCAAATCTGGCTAAAGAAGAAAGCAGTATCGCAGTATTTAACAAAATGACATCCCAGCATACAAACAAAAGTTTGAAATATCTGGACATTCTAAATCTTGACAGTTCTTCTAAAATTCTCATATTTGGGGAAACTCAGTTTAAAGCTAAACTTACAGGTGCAAAATAACATTTTATTTATATTAATAATCTTATTTTTTCAGCTAATCTTTAAAAATTTTACTTTTGCTTTAACCAAAATTTAAGATATGGTAATATTGCGCATTCTATTCTTTTTTCTTTTATCTGTTTTTTCGATTCAGGCCCAAATTTCGGGCTGTACAGACCCTGTTTCTAAAAACTACAATCCAAATGCGACAGAAAATGACGGAAGCTGCGTTTATAAAAATTTAAAGTTAAAACCTGAATATTCAGTAAAGCTGAGCGATTCTGTCAGAGAAACTTCGGGATTAATTGTTTTTGATAATTTACTGTGGACACATAATGACGATCATGACAAAACGATTTACGGATTAGATTCTTTAGGAAAAATCAAAAAGAAAATCATTCTTGAAAATGTTACCAATCATGACTGGGAAGAAATTTCGCAGGACAGTACACATCTGTACATTGGCGATTTTGGAAATAACTACAGTGGAAACCGAACGGATTTAAATATTCTGAAAATCGAGAAAAAGTCGTTTTTAACACAGAATCCAATTATCGAAAAAATTTCATTCAACTATTCTGATCAGACAGATTTATTAGCACAAAAACCAAACACTACTGATTTTGACTGTGAAGCTTTTATAGTTTCTAAAGACAGTATTTATTTGTTTTCCAAACAATGGAAATCGTCTAAAACCAATATTTATGTTTTACCCAAACAACCCGGAAATCATATTGCGAAATTCAAAAACACTTTAGACACAAAAGGTTTAGTAACTGGCGCGACTTATTTAGAAGATAAAAAAATCATCGCTCTCTGCGGTTATTCAAAAACCGGAAAAACCTTTTTATATCTTTTATATGATTTTAAAAACAATGATTTTCTATCCGGCAATAAACGAAAAATCGATCTTAAACTTCCATTTCATCAAATAGAAGGAATTGCGACAAAAGACGGTCTTCATTATTTTATTACAAACGAATCTTTGGTGCGGAAACCCATTTTAAATAATCCGCAGCAAATTCATTATATAGATTTGAGTTCAATCCTGAGTTTGTATCTCCATAAATAATTCGCAAATCGTAAGATAAAAGTTTACTTTTGCAGAAAGTTATGTTTTTCAAAATACTCATAACTCATAATTTATAACTTACAATTACAAAGTGAATTACTTATCTGTAGAAAATATATCGAAGTCATTTGGCGAAAGAGTCCTTTTTGACAACATTTCTTTTGGAATCAATAAAGATCAAAAAATTGCTTTTATTGCCAAAAATGGTTCTGGTAAAACTACCATTATGAGCATTATTAATGGCTTAGACGAACCAGATACCGGACAGGTTGTTTTAAGAAAAGGAATTAGAATGGCATTTCTTTCTCAGGATAACAACCTTCAGGATGAACTTACAATTGAAGAAAGTATTTTCGCTTCAGATAATGAAACGCTTAAAATAATTGAAGCTTACGAAAAAGCATTAGAAAATCCAGATGATGAAGAAGCCTACCAAAAAGCTTTTGACGGAATGGATCAGCATAATGCGTGGGATTTTGAAACGCAGTACAAACAGATTCTTTTTAAATTAAAACTGGAAGATTTTAAACTGAAAGTAAAAAATCTTTCGGGAGGGCAAAAAAAACGTCTTTCACTGGCTATCATATTAATCAATCGTCCAGATTTATTGATTCTAGATGAGCCAACCAACCATTTAGATCTTGAAATGATCGAATGGCTTGAAAGCTATTTTGCCAAAGAAAATATTACCTTATTTATGGTCACGCACGACCGTTTCTTCTTGGAGCGTGTGTGTAATGAAATTATCGAATTAGACAACGGAAAATTATACCAATACAAAGGAAATTACTCTTACTATTTAGAGAAAAAAGAAGAGCGAATTGCTTCTGAAAATTCGAGTATTGACAAAGCTAAAAACTTATTTGTAAAAGAATTAGAATGGATGCGACGCCAGCCAAAAGCGAGAACAACAAAATCTAAATCACGTCAGGACGATTTTTACATTATTAAAGAAAAAGCACAAAGCCGACGTAAAGAAAATAAAGTCGAACTTGAAATTAATATGGAAAGAATGGGAAGCAAAATTATTGAGCTTCATAAACTTTCTAAAAAATTCAAAGACCGTGTTATTCTGGATAATTTTAGTTTTGATTTTCAGCGTGGTGAAAGAATTGGAATTATTGGTAAAAACGGAACTGGAAAATCGACTTTCTTAAATCTGCTTACGGGTACAATTCCGCCAGACAGTGGACGTGTTGTAAAAGGAGATACCATTAAAATTGGTTATTACACACAATCCGGAATTAATCCAAAACCAGGACAGCGTGTTATTGATATTATTAAGGAATACGGAGAATATATTCCGCTTGCAAAAGGAAAAATTATTTCGGCTTCACAATTGTTAGAGCGTTTTCTTTTTGACGCTAAAAAACAATACGATTATGTCGAAAAATTGAGCGGAGGCGAATTAAAACGTTTGTATTTATGTACGGTTTTAATCCAGAATCCAAACTTTTTAATTCTCGATGAGCCTACAAACGATTTAGATATTGTAACGCTTAACGTTCTGGAAAGTTTCCTTTTAGATTATCCGGGCTGTTTATTGGTTGTTTCGCACGACCGTTACTTTATGGATAAAATTGTCGATCATTTATTTGTTTTTAGAGGACAAGGCGAAATCGAAAATTTCCCAGGAAACTATTCTGATTTCCGCGCTTACGAAGACAGTGCGGATGTTGCTCAAAAAGAAGAAAACAAAGCTGAAAAGAAAGACTGGAAACAAAATAACCCAACCGGAAATTTAAGTTTTAACGAACAAAAAGAATATCAAAAAATTGAAAGAGAAATCAAGGATTTAGAAATTGAAAAAGCTAAAATCGAACAGTTATTCTCTGATGGAAAAGTAGCCGATGCTGATATTGAGAAAAAAGCAAACGAGCTTCAAAATATTATAAATAAAATTGATGCAAAAGAAGAACGATGGTTCGAACTTTCTGCAAAGATTGAAGGATAATTTAGTTTTCAGTCGCAGTTTTTAGTCTCAGCCTTAGTTTTTTTATTAAAAAAAGTAAATTTTTTCTTTCTTTTTATTATTCTTGTGGAAAAATAAAAATGGATTTTAAAGAATTACTGGCATATAAAAAGTCATTTGAATTGGCGATGGAAATTTTTGAGATTTCGAAGACATTTCCTAAAGAAGAAACTTATTCCCTGACTGATCAAATACGTCGTTCATCAAGAAGTGTTACAGCTAACATTTCTGAAGCATACAGAAAGAGAAGATATGTAAATCATTTTATAAGCAAGTTAACAGATAGTGACGCTGAAAACTCAGAAACAAATACCTGGCTGGAATTTTCTTTAAAATGTAACTATATAACCCTAGAATTGTTTAACCAATTGAATGCAAAAAACATTGAGATTGGAAGACTAATAAATTATATGATTAATAATCCAAATAGATTTGGCTGCATTTAACACACAGACTGAAAACTGCGACTGCGACTGAAAACTAATTTTATTAAATTAGCTCTTTAAAAAGATAAAATATGAAACAACTTTTAACTGCTTTACTTTCATTAACACTTTTTATTTCTTGTTCTAAAGACAAAGATGAAGTCAAAGATTATACTGCTGAAAATGAGAAAGAGATTGTTGATTATTTAGCTCAGAATAATTTAACTGCACAAAGAACAAATTCTGGTTTATACTACATTATTACCAAAGAAGGTTCAAGTGAAAGCGAAGAAGAAAATACAGGTGAAGGAGAAAACACAGAAGAAAATGAAAACGACGGACATCCTACATTAAATTCTAATATTACCGTTATTTACAAAGGTTACTTTACTAACGGGAAAGTTTTTGATGAAAGTACAGAAGGAGTTTCATATTCGCTTCGCAGTCTTATTCCTGGCTGGAAAGAGGGAATTCCGCTTTTAAAATCAGGCGGCGAAATACAGCTTTTTGTACCTGCTCATTTAGGATACGGCAGCAATGGAAACAAAACTGTTCCCGGAGGCGCTGTACTGATATTTGAAATTACTTTAGTTTCTGTTAATTAAGATCATATTTTAAACCCGCATGTTGTTTCAAATCAAATCGTATTTAAATTTTCTTTGGCATTCTAGAAACGAACACGGCGTACATTCGCCTTTTGTTTTTAATTTACTTACGAAATGTTTTTATGATAAAAAGCCAAAACCAGAATATCAAATTCTAACGAATTACAGAAAATCACTTCTTGAAAATAAAAATTTCATTGAAGTAACAGATTTTGGCGCTGGTTCAAAAGTTTTTAAATCAAACAAAAGACAGATTTCAAAAATTGCATCAACAGCCGGAATTTCTCCAAAACGTGCCGAATTATTATTTCGTGTTACAAATTATTTTAAGCCGCAAAACATTCTTGAAATTGGTACTTCATTAGGATTAGCGAGTTCAGCTCTTACATTAGGAAGTAAAGAATCTTATTTGCTTAGTCTTGAAGGCTGTCAAAATACACAATCAGTCGCGGAAAATTTATTTAACAAACAATTTCCAGATTTTAACTTTGACTTTGTTAATTCAGAATTTAGCAAATTCTTGCAAGAAGGCTCAGCAAATATCTGTAGTTGGGACTTAATATATTTTGATGGGAATCATTCTAAAAAAGCAACTTTAGAATATTTTAATCTTTTACTTCCAACAATAAACAACGATTCTGTCTGGATTTTCGATGACATTCATTGGTCTCCGGAAATGGAAGAAGCCTGGGAGATTATCAAAAATCATCCAAAAGTAAAAGTTACAATAGATACTTTTCAATGGGGATTCGTGTTTTTTAGATACGAACAGGAAAAAGAACATTTTGTAATTAGAGCATAAAATTACTTCCTTTCACTTGAGCATTTAAGAAAACAAATTAAGATAAACCATTCTAAATTTAGATATAATATCTGACAAAAAAAGATGTTTTATAAGATGTTTTTTTATCTTTGAAATTCAGATTTTTTAGTACAGATAGGTTTATCTTTGAACCTCAAGAAAAACGACATTCATTATGGAACAGAAAATTCATCAGGGAAGAAACGTAAAGCGATTCAGAGAAATGCTTGGCATAAAACAAGAAGCACTCGCTTATGATTTGGGAGAAGACTGGAACCAGAAAAAAATTTCTATGCTCGAACAAAAAGAGGTAATTGAAGATAATCTGCTGAAACAAATCTCTAATTCTTTAAAAATTCCTGTTGAAGCTTTTCAAAATTTTGATGAAGAGCAAGCAGTAAATATTATTGCAAGTACGTTCAATGCCCATGATTATGCAACTGGATTAATAATCAACAACTACAATCCAATTGAAAAGATTATTCAATTGCATGATGAAAAAATTGCCTTATATGAGCGTATGCTGAAAGAAAAAGACGAAATGATGGCAAAGCTTGAAAAATTAATTGGCAAATAATTGAGTAAATATTTATTTTATCTGTAAAACCCCCAGCGGGGTGAAATATTTATAGAATTACAATAAAACAATTTAAAAAAAGCTCCAGAGGAGCGGCATATTTAAAACTGTAGAAAACATGTCGCTCCTCTGGAGCTTTATGTTTTAAACATTAATTCTTTGCTATAAATATTTTTTCTATAAATATTTTGCTTCTCCGAAGCAAACAAAAAAAAGACAATCATTTCTGATCGTCTTTTTCATTTCAATAAAAATTTAAGCTTTATTTTTTAGCTTCTTTATTCTCTTCAGATTTAGCACCCATTCTGTTAACAGTATACATTGGTGCAAATTTGATTTTTAAACCGGCAATTTTTCTGTTATCTTCTGCTGTAAGACCTTCTTTTTCAACTGTATTTTTACGGCTGTCAAGTGCTTCATACATCAGTTTAACTTCATCCCAGTCTTCTCTTGAATATTTATCTTTATTATTTTCTACAGTGTGAACGAACTGCTGATAAACGCTGTGAATATTTTTAGCATTTACCCAGCTGAAATTCATATCATCACCAATTTTTCCAGCACCAAATAAGGCATCTCTTAATTGTTGTTTTGGGCTTGGAGCCGGAGGGGCAAAAACGGTGGTCATCTCATTTTTAAACTCTTCATATTTAATTTTGCTGGCGTTTATTTTTTCGGTCGCAGCCGAATTATCTTTAAGATCAGCCAGCGCTGATTGAGCTTCTTGAGATTTTCTATCATATTCTGCTTCAACATTTTTCCAGTTTTCTTTTAAGTTATCTGCTGAAACATTTTTTACAGAATCGACGTAGGCTACATAAGAGTCGATTGTTTTTTGAGCTTTCTCTTGTTTTTCATCTTTACACGATGTTAATCCTAATACTAATAATGTAACTGCCGCAGCTATTTTTATATTTCTCATAATGTTGATTGTTTTAATTAATTAATCAAATGTACCAAATACCCAACCGAACAAATTACATTATTAACACGTTTTTAAATTAAAAAACATCTTAAAACTATAAAATTCATAAAATAATGATAATTATGCAAAACTCTTCCGGAATGATGTAACTGTTTTCAACTTTAAAAAGCATATTATTTTTAATACATATCTATAAAAAAGCTTTTGTAACAAAATCCAATTCTAAACTACTTATCATTTTTATTGAAAAGTGTTTTGTACTTTTAAATCCAAAATTGTAAAATAAAATGGCAGATCCATTAATTAAAATAACCGACATACGACGAAATTTCATATTGGGCAATGAAACTGTATATGTTTTAAAAGGAATTAATTTAGAAATCAACAAAGGCGAATATGTCGCTTTAATGGGGCCTTCGGGATCCGGAAAATCAACTTTAATGAATTTATTGGGTTGTTTGGATACGCCTACTTCCGGAAGATATGTTTTGAACGGAAAAGATGTCAGCCAAATGCGCGATGATGAACTCGCCGGAATACGTAATACAGAAATAGGTTTTGTTTTTCAAACCTTCAATCTTTTACCCAGAACAACAGCGCTCGATAATGTTGCACTGCCAATGATTTATGCCGGATATTCAAAATCAGATAGAAATGTAAGAGCCACCGAGGTTTTAAAACAAGTAAATCTCGCTGATAGAATGGATCACCAGCCCAATCAGTTATCAGGAGGTCAGCGCCAGCGTGTTGCCATTGCCCGTGCCCTGGTAAACAAACCTTCGATTATTTTAGCCGATGAACCTACAGGAAACCTGGACAGTAAGACCTCTGTAGAAATCATGAAACTTTTTGGAGATATTCATGCACAGGGAAATACTGTTATTCTGGTAACCCACGAAGAAGATATTGCTGCATATGCGCACAGAGTTATTCGTTTACGAGACGGTTTAATTGAAAGCGACACGAATAGATCTGTTTAACCGTTTATTTGGTTAATTGTTTAATCGGAAAAAGAAAAACTAGATTTTAGGTTAATTCAAAAGTAGAGAAACCTTAGAATCTTAGCATCTCAGAACCTTAGCATCTTTAAAAAATGAAAGTATACACCAAAACAGGCGATAAAGGAACAACGGCACTTTTTGGAGGCACGCGTGTTCCTAAAGATCATATTAGAATTGACAGTTATGGAACTGTTGATGAACTCAATTCTTATATCGGATTAATTCGCGATCAGGAAATCGATTCGCATTATAAAACTATTTTAATAGAAATTCAGGATCGTCTTTTTACTGTAGGCGCCATTTTGGCAACACCGCAGGAAAAAGAAGTTTTAAAAAACGGAGAACTTCGTTTAAAAAATCTCGGAATAATTGATTCTGATATTGAATTGCTTGAAAATGAAATAGACAAAATGGAAGAAAGCCTTCCGCAAATGACACATTTTGTTTTACCGGGCGGTCATCCTACCGTGTCACATTGTCATATAGCGCGCTGTATATGCCGTCGCGCAGAGCGTTTGGCAGTACATTTAAGTCATAATGAACACGTTCCTGAAATCGCAATTATGTACTTAAACCGACTTTCTGACTATCTTTTTGTCTTGGCACGAAAGTTGTCCTCAGACCTTAAAGCGGAGGAAGTAAAATGGATTCCGCGTAAGTAAAATTTTAGATTTTAGAGTTCAGATTTTAGAATTTTCAAGATTCAATAAATCTAAAATCAACAATCTAAAATCTGCAATTAGCTGGACGTTCTTAAATTTTATTAAAATAAATCAAATTTTACTTGTCTTTTTCAGTAAAAAATTTATTTTTGCACAAACTAAACAGATAACAGATGTATTGGACATTAGAATTAGCATCTTATTTAAGTGATGCGCCATGGCCTGCTAACAAAGACGAACTTATAGACTACGCTATTAGAGCTGGTGCTCCATTAGAAGTAGTAGAGAACCTTCAGTCAATCGAAGATGAAGGGGAGATATATGAATCAATGGAAGAAATTTGGCCTGATTATCCAACAGACGAAGATTATCTTTGGAATGAGGATGAATATTAAAAAATAAACCAAAGGAAAAAGTCTCATCACAGAGGCTTTTTTTTTGGTTCAAATACACATTATATAATTATAGAAATACAATAAATTATGAGTTTCATAAACAGCATCATTAAGGTATTTGTGGGTGATAAGTCTCAAAAAGACGTTAAAGCCCTGCAGCCTTACCTAAACAAAATTAAAACTTTCGAATCGAGCTTAATGAGTTTGTCTCACGACGAATTAAGAGCAAGAACAACATACTTTAAAGAAAGAATTAAAGAAGCAAGAGCAGATAAAGATGCCAAGATTGCTTCTCTTAAAGCCGAAGTTGAAAAAATTGAAGATATCGACAAAAGAGAAGATATTTATGATGCGATAGACGCTCTTGAAAAAGAAGCTTATGAAATCTCTGAAAAAACTTTATTGGAAATTCTTCCGGAAGCGTTTTCTGTAGTAAAAGAAACGGCTCGTCGTTTCAAAGAAAACGCTCATATCGAAGTTACGGCTACTGCAAAAGACCGTGAGTTTTCTGCAACAAAACCTTATATCGTTATTGACGGAGAAAAATCTATTTGGGCTAACAAATGGAATGCTGCCGGAAAAGACATCACTTGGGACATGATTCACTACGATGTTCAGTTAATTGGCGGTATGGTACTGCACGAAGGTAAAGTTGCCGAAATGCAAACGGGAGAAGGTAAAACTTTAGTTGCTACACTTCCTCTTTACTTAAATGCCTTAACTGGAAACGGAGTTCACTTAGTAACGGTGAATGACTACTTAGCAAAACGTGACAGCACGTGGAAAGCACCTTTATTCGAATTCCACGGTTTATCTGTTGATTGTATTGATAATCACCAGCCAAGTACTGAGGCTAGAAAAAAAGCTTACGACGCAGATATCACTTACGGAACCAACAACGAATTTGGTTTTGACTACCTAAGAGATAACATGGCACACTCTCCTAGCGATTTAGTGCAGAGAAAACACAATTTTGCCATTGTCGACGAGGTCGATTCTGTATTAATTGATGATGCAAGAACACCGCTTATCATTTCTGGACCAGTTCCTCAGGGAGATCGTCACGAATTCAACGAATTGAAACCAAAAATTGAAAACTTAGTTGCACAGCAGCGTCAGTTAGCAAATGGTTTCTTGGCAGAAGCTAAAAAATTAATCAAAGAAGGAAATACTAAAGAAGGTGGTTTCTTATTATTAAGAGCTTACCGATCTTTACCTAAAAATAAAGCATTAATTAAATTTTTAAGTGAAGAAGGAATTAAACAATTGCTTCAAAAAACTGAAAATCAATATATGCAGGACAACAATCGCGAAATGCATAAAGTTGACGAAGCTTTATACTTTGTGATTGAAGAGAAAAACAATCAGGTAGAATTAACAGACAACGGTATTAAATACCTTTCTGGAGATACAGATTCAGATTTCTTCGTTTTACCAGACATTGGAACAGAAATCGCTGCAATTGAAAAACAAAAATTAGACAAAGACGCTGAAGCTGAAGCTAAAGAAAGATTATTCCAGGATTTTGGAGTAAAAAGCGAACGTATCCATACTTTAACTCAACTTTTAAAAGCGTATGCTTTATTCGAAAAAGACGTAGAGTATGTTATCATGGACAACAAAATTATGATTGTCGATGAGCAGACAGGTCGTATCATGGACGGACGTCGTTACTCAGACGGTCTTCACCAAGCGATCGAAGCTAAAGAAAATGTAAAAATCGAAGCTGCAACGCAGACTTTTGCTACTGTAACATTACAGAACTACTTTAGAATGTACAACAAACTGGCTGGTATGACTGGTACAGCGGTTACAGAAGCAGGAGAGTTATGGCAGATTTACAAATTAGATGTTGTTGAAATTCCAACAAACCGCGGCATTGCAAGAATTGACAAAGAAGATTACATCTACAAAACAACACGTGAGAAATTCAACGCAGTTATCGAAGATGTTACTGAATTATCACAAGCTGGAAGACCTGTATTGATTGGAACAACTTCTGTAGAGATTTCTGAGTTATTAAGCCGTATGCTTAAAATGAGAGGAATCACACACAACGTATTGAATGCTAAAATGCACAAGCAAGAAGCACAAATCGTTGAAGAAGCAGGTAAAGCCGGAGTTGTAACTATTGCAACAAACATGGCTGGTCGTGGTACCGATATTAAATTATCTCCAGAAGTAAAAGCTGCAGGAGGTTTAGCAATCGTGGGTACAGAGCGTCATGATTCTCGTCGTGTAGACAGACAGTTACGTGGTCGTTCTGGTCGTCAGGGAGATCCGGGAAGTTCTCAATTCTATGTTTCTCTTGAAGATAACTTAATGCGTTTATTCGGTTCTGAAAGAGTTGCGAAAGTAATGGACAGAATGGGATTAAAAGAAGGTGAAGTTATTCAGCATTCTATGATGACTAAATCTATCGAACGTGCTCAGAAAAAAGTAGAAGAAAACAACTTTGGTGTTCGTAAACGTTTATTAGAATATGATGACGTAATGAACTCTCAACGTGAAGTAGTTTACAAACGTCGTCGTCATGCATTGTTTGGAGAGCGTTTGAAACTGGATATTGCTAATATGCTTTATGATACTTGCGAATTAATCGTAAGCAACAGTAAAGTAACAAATGATTTCAAAGGATATGAGTTTGATTTAATTCGTTATTTCGGAATCACATCTCCAATTTCAGAAGCTGATTTCACAAAATTAAATGACATCGAAGTTACTGGAAAAGTATACAAAGAAGCTTTAGCTTTCTACACTGAAAAAACAGAAAGAAGCGCAAGAGAAGCTTTCCCAATTATCAAAGGAGTTTACGAAGAGCCAAACAATCATTTTGAAAGAATTGTAGTTCCATTTACAGACGGAATCAAAACTTTGAATGTGGTTACAGATTTGAAAAAAGCTTATGACAGCGAAGGTGCTCAATTAATCGCTGATTTTGAGAAAAACATCACACTTTCTATTGTTGATGAAGCTTGGAAAAAACACTTACGCAAAATGGACGAATTGAAACAATCTGTTCAATTAGCCGTTCACGAGCAAAAAGATCCATTGCTTATTTACAAATTAGAAGCTTTCAACTTGTTTAGAGGAATGCTTGACAACGTTAACAAAGAAGTTATTTCATTCTTATTCAAAGGTGATTTACCTGCTCAAAACGTTCCAGAAATTCACGAAGCAAGAGAAGTAGCTCGTCCAAAAGAAAATTTACAATTAAGTAAAGACGAAATACCAAACAGCGAAAGTATTAATCGTGAAGCTGGAGAAACACAACAGCGTCAGGTTACAGAAACTATCGTTAGAGATATGCCAAAAATCAACAGAAATGATACTGTTACAGTTCAGGAAGTTGCAACTGGTAAAACAGAAACAATGAAATTTAAAAAAGCTGAAAGCCTTATCGCTGCAGGAACTTGGGTTCTTGTTAAATAATAATTTTTAGTATTCAGTTTTCAGTCGGAGTTTTCAGACTGATAATCAAATTAAATATTCAAAACCGACAAGTTTCAAAAGCTTGTCGGTTTTTTTTATTCAAATTACATTCATTTACAAAACATTAAAAAAAATAAAAAAAGCGCTAAAAAAAACTTAAAAATAAATTCGTTCTAAAATGAATATAACGTATTTTTGCAATCGAAACAACGAAATCAACCTTTGAAGAAGTTTTTTATCATATTACTTTCTTGTATCCTTCTGGTGCCATCTTTTGGCAATTTCTTTGTTTATGCTTCTTTTAAAATCAATCAGGACGAAATTGTAAAAACTATCTGTGTACAGCGCAAACAGGTTTTTAATACATGTAACGGTCGATGTGAACTTCAAAAAAGCTTAAAAAAATACGCTGATAACGAAAAGAAAATGCAGGACAATCTAAAAGAGAAATCAGAGATTGTTTACATTCAAAATACAACAACTGCACAATACAAACTAATTGCACCTGTTGAAACAACAACCAGAAACTTTTCGTTTTTAGATAAAAAACCAGTTTCTGTTTCAATTGCGGCTTTTCATCCGCCTTCCCTTTTTATATAATTTTTTAAATTCTTATTTCAATTTTATTGAAATCAATTTTCATTGTTTAAAAATCAATGAAAAAGCGTTTACGCATACTTTAAATTTAAATTTTTATATAAAAATCCTTAAAATGAAAAACATACTATACAAAGCTTTCGCTATTGCAGCAATCTCTCTATCATTAATTTCTTGTTCAAGCGATGACAACGAAGAAGCAGCAGGAAACGGAAATATTACATTAAAATTTGACAACGCTTACGGAACAAACGACCTTATTTTAAACACTCAGGGAAACACAACTTCTAACAATGAAGTATTAAAAATAAGCCTTGTAAAATATATTGTAAGCAATGTAGTTTTTACAAAAGCTGATGGAAGCACTTTTACTTACCCAAAAAGCAAAAGCTATTTTATTGCTGACGAATCTACTGCAGCCGGACAGCAGTTTAAACTGACAGATATTCCTGCCGGAGATTACGTAAAAGTAAAATTTGGAATTGGAGTTGATGAAGAACAATGGAAATTAGGAGCAGCTGGTCAGGGAGATTTTCTTGCACAGGCAGATGCTGCAGGTATGATGTGGTCTTGGGCTGCAGGTTACAAATTCTTTGCTCTTGAAGGAACTTTTACTTCGCCGACTGTTACAACTGCAACTCCATTTATGATTCATACCGGAAAAACTGGAACTGACTACAACTATACTGAAGTAACTATAGATTTCCCTACTAAAGCTTTGGTTCGTACTAACATTACTCCAGCAGTTCACATCATTACAGATCTTTCTAAAGTCATCGACGGTACAAACAAAATCAAACTTTCTGATAACAACTCAGGCGGAATGGGCGCTATGATTATGGGGGGTGCGAATTTACCTTTAATTACTCAAAACTTCAATACTATGTTTAGAGTAGACCACGTACATAACGACTAAATTTATTTTCAGGAGCACAAAAGTTATAGTTCTTAAGAACTCACTTCCCGCTATCCGCTTTATCTTTTGCGTTTGCTGCTGCAAACACAAAATGATGCCGCGTATCCCGATTGCTATCGGGAGGGCTAACCAGAACTTTTGTGCTTCTTAAAAACTCAAAAATCATGTTGAAAATAAAATATTTTCTATGGCTGATTATTCCGTTGTTATGGAGCTGTTCTAATAATGAGGATGAAGAATATGTAAATGTACCTTTAGAATTTAAAGTACCATCTAACTTTCCTGCTCTGGCTTATAACATCGAACTAAATCCGCCTACAGAAAAAGGATTCGAATTAGGAAAAAAATTATTCTATGACGGTCGTTTAGCTTCAGACGGAGTTGTTTCTTGTGGTTTCTGCCATATACAAGCCAATGCTTTTACGCATCACGGACACACCGTAAGCCACGGAGTAAACGACGCACAAGGAACAAGAAATACGCCGTCAATTCAAAATTTAGCGTATCAAAACATTTTTATGTACGATGGCGCAGCAGATCATTTAGATTTACAGCCAATTATTCCGCTTACAAGTATTATCGAGATGAATGGCGATTTAAATGCCATTTTAAAAATGATGAAAGCTGATAAGGAATATCAAAAATTATTTAGTCAGGCTTTTGATGATGGCGCAATCACAACCGAAAATATGCTGAAAGCCCTTTCGCAGTTTATGGTTATGGTTGTTTCATCAAATTCAAAATTTGACAAATACAGAAGAAACGAAGCCGGCGGTACTTTTACAAGTGAAGAACAGGCAGGATACGATTTATTTAAATCAAAATGCGCTTCGTGTCATGCTACTGATTTACAAACCGATAATTCATTTAGAAATAACGGTTTAGCAGTAAATCCGGCTGTTAATGATGTAGGAAGATATAAGGTTACAGAGCTTGCATCTGACTATTATAAATTTAAAGTGCCAAGTTTACGAAATGTAGAAGTTTCGGGTCCATATATGCACGACGGAAGATTTGGAACTCTCGAAGGTGTTCTGGATCATTATGCCAGCGGTATTGAGGATTCTCCAACATTAGACCCTATTTTAAAACAAAACGGGAAATTTGGAATCCCGCTTTCTGCAACTGAAAAACAACAGATAATTGCTTTTTTGAAAACACTGACTGATACACAGTATTTGACAGATAAACGTTTTGCTGAATATTAGAATAAAAATACAGCCGCAGATTTCACAGATAAAATACAAAGCTTAATCATATCAAAAATCTGCGGCAAAAAAATAATTAAAATGAAAAAATTAATCGTAACATGTTTTCTTTTGGCTGGCTTTTCAGTCTTTAGTTTTACTGAAAAAGACAGTATTTCTGCTTTCACTTTTCATCGTTTAGAAATGATGGAAGATTTTGACTGTGATGCCTGCGGATGTTCTGCAAGCGGCGGAAGTATGGGTTTCAGTTCTATGCTTAACAACAACTTTGTAGGTTTAAGATACTTCAAACAAAGCTATACAAGCCGTGACGGAATTTTTGCTAATTCTCCGTGGATAGATGAAAACTTTAATACCATTCAGGCCTGGGCAAGAATTCCAATTACTGAGAAAATTCAGATTTCGGCTTTGGTTCCGTATCATTTTCATGAAAGAGAATTAACTGCCGGAACGCAAAGTATTGAAGGATTAGGAGATATTACAATTATGGGACTTTATACGGTTTATGAAACTAAAAAAGACAGCACCGTTTTTACTCATAAATTAAATGTTGGCGGGGGAGTTAAAATACCAACCGGAAAATTTAAAGAAATCAACAACCTGGGAACTATAAACCAGAGTTTTCAATTAGGAACCGGAAGCTGGGATTTTCCTTTAGTAACAGAATATGTTATTAAACATAAAAATCTTGGTTTAAATACAACCGTAAATTATATCTTAAAAACAGAAAATACTAAAAACTACCAATACGGCGATCAGTTTAATTATGCCGGTACTTTCTTTTATTTATTCAATGCAAATGATTTTCAGATTGTCCCGCAGGCAGGTCTTGCAGGAGAAGTCTATCAGACAAATAAACAGTACAATCTAGATTTACCCAATACTGCCGGAGATATTTTGTTTGGAAAATTTGGTATCGAAGCAGGTAAAGACCGTTTTTCTATTGGTATAAATGCAATGCTTCCTATTCAGCAGAATCTTTCAAATGGCAATATGGAAGCGAATTACAGATGGAGTATTAATTTGAATTATACTTTGTAGTTTTTAGGTGCTAGGCGCTGAGGAACTAAGGTTCTAAGTTTTTTTTAGCCGTAAATTCGAATTTATGAATTCGAATTTACGGCTAATTTTTATCTTCTAATTATCTTGGGTTATCCTGATAATAACGTGCTTCGATTCTCTTAATATCTCTAATTGAATTTTTAGCCCAGTCAAGACGTTTTTGCAGTATTTCTTCATCCGACAGTTTCCATTTGATATCTGAATTTCGTAATCTGTTGGTTAAGTTTTGGATGATAATTGCAGCCGAAACAGAAATATTCAAACTCTCAGTAAAACCAACCATTGGAATTTTAAGAAAACCATCGGCTTTTTCAAGAATTTCCGGTGAAAGACCGTCTTTTTCAGTTCCAAAAAATAAAGCACTTGGTTTTGAAATATCAAAATCCTGAATCAAGCAGTCATTTTCGTGCGGTGTTGTCGCAATAATTTGATATCCTTTATCTCTTAAAGACGAAATACAGCCGTCGACAGTATCAAATCGGTTTATGTCAACCCATTTTTGAGCGCCC
Source organism: Flavobacterium sp. 22659 (assembly GCF_052044235.1). Classification (NCBI taxonomy): domain Bacteria; kingdom Pseudomonadati; phylum Bacteroidota; class Flavobacteriia; order Flavobacteriales; family Flavobacteriaceae; genus Flavobacterium; species Flavobacterium sp. 22659. Next base: position 74,471 of record NZ_JBQEMU010000006.1, on the reverse strand, counting down.
AAAGCGATTTCTTTATCAATTCTTTTTCCAAAACGCTGTTCGATAATATTAAGTTCCTGAATTCCAAAAACTTCACAACTGCGCATTACAGCACTCGTGTTATGCATTTGGTAAACATCTTCGACAGCAATAGTAAAATGCTTCGTACGATTTTCTAATACTTTTAGAAATTTCTCTTTTCGGTTATCTGTTAATATATCTTCAAGAAATGCCAGGTAATCTAAATCAATCATTTTGTATGTATTTGGCGCAAAAATACATTAGAAATAAACAAAATGAAAATTGATTTACATTTTCAACGTTCTGAGTACTCCAAAAGTATATTATTTAAATTCTCAAACAATCTATTAACTTTTTCAAAATCAACATCCAGCGCTTCTTCTTTAAAAGAATCTCCTTTAAAAACTACATTTCCATCTTTAGAATGCTTTTGTAAACGTTCAAACATTTTTTGACGTTCATCAAGACTATAATCGACATGAATAAACGATATGAATTTTTCGATAACATTTTCCATTCCTCCATTATAATTCAAAAGCGTAACATTTTCATCTGTTTCATAAAAATCCAGAAAACCCTTAAAATATTTTTCCAAGACCAAAGCTCCATATTGCTGAAAATTTGTCCCTTCCATTTCCTGAGCGGTGATTCCAAAAACGGTGGGCGGAATTAAATTAGGAACCATGTGCATTCCCATTAACTTTTGGTGCGATTTTAAAACCTCAACAGGATTTCTGTAAAGCAGTGCAAAAGGAATTTCAGGAAAAATAGTTCTTAAATATCCTGCATTAAAAATATGCCAGGCATCGAGTTTTAAAATTAAATTCTTTTGTTCCGGAAATCTTTTTTGTCCCAGAAATTTTAGAACTGCTTTTAAAAGAGCCGCTTTTTTCTCTAAACCAAAATTATCGCTTCTTAAAATCTGGTCAAAAATTGGTCCTTCAGAAATCATAATATTTTCAGATGAAGTTGCCAGACACTGGCTCAGCATAGTCGAACCACAACGGGAAACATGAAAAACCAGCGATTTTAATTCAACCGATTCTAATTCATTAGACCATTCTATCAGGTTCTCAACAGAACTTGCTGCTTTTACTATTTTAGAATTATATTGATGACTTTTACATTTGGAAATAGTTTCATCAAAAAAAGGTTCTGCAAATTTTATATCAGACACATAAAGCCATTCAAAATAAACTTGGTTATCTTTTTCAATTAACTTATATGGAATCCAATTAAAAAGAGGATGATTTATATTTTCCATTTTAATGATGATTATTTTGATTGAAGACTTGCAATAATTTTAGCATTTATTTCTGATGGTTCTTGCAGGGAAAGTTCCTCAATCATTCGCCGTTTCATTTCTTCTGAATATTCTTTTTTTGTCGAAGCATGAATATCAAAACCCATTTCGGCAAACAATTTGTCAGACCATTCATTTCGAATACAATCAAGCGTCAGGTGAATTCTTGGTTCTGAACTTTTATTTTCTACACTATGAGGCAGCTGAAAATTAGCATACCAGCACTCCCCCATTTTCATAGGAACCAATTTATGATCAACATAAAAAAAGACTTGTGAATTGGTTATTATAGGAACGTGAATTCTAAAAAATCCATCTTCATAAGACGTATCATTATCAACATGTTCTTTTATTTCGCTGTCCGGCCCCAAACGAAGCAGTCGTACAGCTTCTTTTTCGCATTGAAACCAATCCATAATTTCTTTAAAATAAACGCAGCGGTCCAAAAGCGGCGTATTTTGATATTCTTTGTTTGGAAAAGAAGTAATATCGTTTACCAAACCCGACTGTGATCTTAAAGCAACACTGGTCCAGTTTCCTTCGTAACGATGGGTATTAAAATGCGGTGTCCACAATTCGCTCTCACATAATGCGAGTTCTTTCTGTAATTTATCTATTGAAAAAGTAATCGGAAGCTGGCTTGACGAAGGATTCATATACTCTAAAGATTAAATTTGACATTGTGGCTTTTGTCTTGTAAATATATAATTTATAAGAATTTAAAAGCCGAATACATCAGCAAAATTTTACAAATTATAAATCTGCTTTTTTTAGGGAGATTACAAAATAGCAGAAATTATAAATTCGTAAAGTTTATGAGTAGAAAGCATAACCGATTCAGAATCAGTTTTAAGAATTAAATCGGCTTTTTGCGGGATTTCAAAAACATCACTTATGCCGGTAAAGTTTTTAATTTTATCTTGATTTCCGTCTGGCAATAATGCTTTTTTGTACAATCCTTTTGGATCTCTTTCTATTAAATTATCCACTGAACAATCTAAAAATACAGTTCTTACAAACTCATGATTTCGCAATTCGTTTCGAATGTCTTCATACGGATTTATGACAGACATGAGAACAATGGTATTTTCTTCAACAAAATTTCGTCCCACATTAAAAAGACGTCTCACATTTTCGCATCGGTCTTCTTTAGAAAACCCTAAATCTTTACAAATTGTTTTTCGGTAAACATCACCGTCAATGATTTCGACTTTATAATTGTTTTCAATTAATAAATGCCGAACATTTTCTGCCAATGTCGTTTTTCCCGAACCCGATAATCCTGTAAATTGTATTAAAAGCATTTAGAAATTTCTTTTCTTAATTGAGACGTTAAAACTAGATAATTTGCAATGCCCAAACAATAAGTAGAATTACGGTTTATGATGTCTGAAATTATTAAAAAAAGAACGCTGTAAAGATGTCTTACATTTTCGAAATTGTTATTTTTATCTTTTAATAAATTTCAAAATGAAAAAGAAACTTGTGGTTTTAACCGGAGCCGGAATTAGTGCCGAAAGCGGTATTAAAACATTCCGCGACAGCGATGGTTTATGGGAAGGACATGACGTTATGGAAGTAGCTACTCCGGAAGGCTGGCAAAAAAATCAGGATCTGGTTTTGGATTTTTACAATAAAAGACGCCAGCAGTTAAAAGAAGTACAGCCCAACTTAGGCCACCAGATTCTGGCTGAATTAGAAAAAGATTTTGATGTTTATATTATCACCCAAAATGTCGACGATTTACACGAACGTGCCGGAAGCACAAAAGTGCTGCATTTGCATGGAGAGTTATTAAAAGTAAGAAGCACCCGAAATCCTGAGCTGATTTTAGACTGGCAGGATGATTTGTTTACAGGTGATGTTGATGAAAACGGACATCAATTGCGTCCGCATATTGTTTGGTTTGGAGAAATGGTTCCTGCTCTCGAACAAGCTATCCCAATTGTAGAAAATGCTGATTATTTTGCCGTTATTGGAACTTCGCTTCAGGTTTATCCAGCTGCAGGTTTAATTTCGTACACATACAGTATTACTCCGGTTTTTTATATTGACCCAAAACCTATTTCTATCCCAAATATTCAAAACAAAGTTGAAGTTATTGCTAAAACTGCTACAGAAGGTGTTGCAGAAATGAGAACAAAATTGTTTGAATTAGAAAACCTGTCATGAATGTAGAATCTCTATTACAGGAATTAGGTCAGTTACATTTCCTGGCTCAGTTTCTTATTTTTTCTCTCGAAAATATAAGTCTGTTATTGATTGCTGTATTAATTGGAAAACTAATTGAACCTCAAAATACTGTTTTAAGCCGCCAAGATCAAAAATGGGTTATATCCACTCTAATCTGCAACATATTAATTACAGTTCTGGGTTTTGAATTGTATCAATTAGAAATAATTAAAATTGATTTCTCTCACAATATAATTTCTATTATTCTTGACACTTTACTGCTGGTTATTTTAATGGACTTTTTTATGTTCTGCTTCCATTATCTGGCACATACTTTAAAATGGTTTCATCCAATTCACAAACTGCATCATACCCATGTCGACACCAATGTTTACAGTTTATTTGTACTTCATCCTGTAGAAACTTTGGGTTTTGGTTTTATCTGGCTCATCTTGATTTCTGTTTTCCAGTTCAATTATATAAGTCTTATAATTTATTTGTTCCTGAATTTAATGTACGGCATATTTGGTCATATCGAAAAAGATCTTTTTCCGGCGTTTTGGTACAAAAGTTATTTTACAAAATGGATTTCTACAACAAAATTTCATTCCGATCATCATAAGAATCAAGCTCATAATTTTGGATTTTATTTTACTTTTTGGGATAAAATCTTCAAAACCATGATTTAAATTGAAAGTTAGGGCATAATAAAGCTTCAGTAATTTTCAGAAGTTTTAACAATCACTTATATTTGCACCTTTCGAAAAACAACATAACAATGACTACTCTAAACGAATTGAATGCTATATCGCCAATTGACGGAAGATATAGAAATAAAACTCAAAATTTAGCACCTTTCTTTTCTGAAGAAGCTTTAATAAAATACCGTGTATTAGTTGAAATTGAATATTTCATAGCTTTATGCGAAATTCCTTTACCACAGCTTTCTGGCGTAAATTCAGATTTATTCGACAGTTTGAGAAACATCTACAAAAATTTCTCTACTGAAGATGCGCTTTGGATTAAAGAAACAGAAAAAGTAACCAACCACGACGTAAAAGCGGTTGAATACTTTATTAAAGATGCTTTCGAAAAATTAGGTTTGTCTCAGTACAAAGAGTTCATTCACTTCGGATTAACATCTCAGGATATTAACAATACCGCAATTCCTCTTTCTACAAAAGAAGCATTTGAACAAGTTTACATGCCGTCTTTAGTAGCTTTAATTGCTAAGCTAAAAGAATTAAGCGTTGAATGGAAAGATATTCCAATGCTTGCCCGTACACACGGACAGCCGGCTTCTCCTACTCGTTTAGGAAAAGAAATTCTTGTTTTTGTAGAGCGTTTAGAAGAGCAGATGCGTTTGTTATTCAATATTCCGTTTGCTGCTAAATTTGGCGGTGCAACCGGAAACTTTAATGCACACCATGTTGCATACCCGCAGATTGACTGGAAAAAATTTGGTGATAAATTTGTTGAAACCGATTTAGGCTTACACCATTCTTTTCCAACAACTCAAATTGAGCATTACGATCATTTCGCTGCTTTTTTTGATGGTTTAAAAAGAATCAACAATATCATTATCGATTTAGACCGTGATATCTGGACGTATGTTTCAATGGATTATTTTAAACAAAAAATCAAAGCAGGAGAAATTGGTTCATCTGCAATGCCTCATAAAGTAAACCCAATTGATTTTGAAAATTCAGAAGGAAACTTGGGAATTGCTAATGCTATTTTCGAACATTTAGCGGCTAAACTTCCAATTTCAAGATTACAGCGTGATTTAACTGACAGTACTGTTTTGCGTAATGTTGGTGTCCCGGTTGGACATACTATTATTGCTTTTGAAGCTACTCTTAAAGGTTTAAACAAATTACTTTTAAACGAAAGCAAGTTTGCTGAAGACTTAGAAAAAAACTGGGCAGTTGTGGCAGAAGCTATTCAAACAATCTTACGTCGTGAAGCTTATCCAAACCCATACGAAGCTCTAAAAGGTTTAACAAGAACTAATGAAGCAATTGATAAAAATGCGATTCATAATTTCATTGCAACTTTAGAAGTTTCTGACGCAGTTAGAGCAGAATTAATGCAGATAACTCCTAGCAATTACACAGGAATTTAAAGAAAACCTAGAATATTTTATCAAAAAAAGCTATCTTTATCGAGATAGCTTTTTTTATTTAACCGGAGCAGTTCAGTGAATCTATTTGAGATTAAAAACTGAATAGACTCCTGAAAACAAATACCACTTTATGATTGCCTTAAATGCCGCTGCCGAATCGACACACCATTTGCAACCCCTGATCAGTGACCTGGGATTAATTTTGATGACTGCCGGAATCGCAGTTCTTATATTTAAAAAAATGAAACAGCCCTTGGTTTTGGGTTACCTGATTGCAGGTTTTTTAGCCGGAAACCATTTTGATTTTTTCCCTTCGATAACCGACATGAAAAGTGTTGAAGTTTGGGCAGAAATTGGGGTTATATTTTTATTATTCAGTTTAGGACTCGAATTCAGCTTTAAAAAATTAATGAAAGTCGGCGGGACATCTTCTGTCACCGCAATAACCCAGATTTTATTCATGACACTTATTGGATATTGTGTGGGTCAATGGATGGGCTGGGGACAAATGGATAGTATTTTTCTTGGTGCAACACTTTCGATTTCCTCAACAACTATTATTATCAGAGCTTTTGACGAATTAGGTGTAAAGGGAAAAAAGTTCGTTGGGATTGTATTTGGAGCCCTGATTGTTGAAGATATCGTAGCCATTTTAATGCTCGTATTGTTATCGACCATTGCAGTGAGCGACCAGGTATCTGGAGGCGAATTATTACAATCCGTTTTAAAATTAGTTTTCTTTTTAATTATATGGTTTTTGGGCGGCATCTTTATTATTCCAACCATTTTGAAAAAAGCCAAACATCTTTTAACCGATGAAATGCTGCTTATTATTTCATTGGCATTATGTTTAATGATGGTAATTTTTGCAGCAAATGTTGGTTTCTCTCCCGCTTTAGGAGCCTTTATAATGGGATCTATTATTGCTGAAACTACAATGGCAGAAAAAATCGAACATTTAATTCAGCCCGTAAAAGATTTATTTGGTGCTGTTTTCTTTGTATCCGTGGGAATGTTAATTAACCCTGAAACATTGGTAACTTATGCCCTTCCGGTGGCTTTAATTACACTTTTAACCATTTTTGGAAAAGCGTTCAGTTCTTCTATCGGAGCTTTAATTTCCGGACAGCCTCTAAAACAATCTGTTCAAACGGGAATGAGTTTAGCACAAATTGGAGAGTTTTCTTTTATTATTGCAACACTGGGCATGACCTTAAAAGTTACAAGCGATTTCTTGTATCCTATAATCGTTGCCGTATCAGCTATTACAACTTTTACAACACCTTTTTTAATTAAATATTCCGAATCTTTTGCTCAGTTTCTGGAACAAAAAATGCCCAAAAGATGGGTTAAAAATATCAACCGTTACAGCGTAAATGCGCAGGCCATTAAATCTGTAAGCACCTGGCAGATTGTATTACGATCATCAATTACACAAATTATACTGCACACTATAATTATTACTGCTATAATTTTATTATCGTCAAAATTTGTAGCGCCATTAGTAGCCGATACCCGATTTGGAAATACATTGGCCGCTTTATTGACACTCGTTGTCATTGCTCCGTTTTTATGGGCGCTTTCACTGCGCCGTGTAAAAGTTGACGAAGTCGAAGCACTTTGGGAAGAACGTAAATACAGAGGCGCACTTTTAATGCTTATTTTAATTAGAATGAGCCTTGGATTATTTTTCGTTGGATTCCTATTGAATATTTTCTTCTCACCTTTAGTGGCTTTTGTAGCCTTGATTATTGCAATTGGAGCGTATCAAATTTTCCCTAAAAAATTAAACGAACAATACCACCGAATTGAAAATCACTTTTTGAAGAACTTAAACGATCGCGAAAACAAAAAGATTGACAGACGATATGCCAATTTAATGCCATGGGACGGTCACATGTCATTTTTTGATATTGGAAAAGAATCTAATTTAGCCGGAAAAACATTAGAAGAATTAAAGATTCGTGAACAATTGGGAATCAATATTGCCTACATTAAACGAGGCGAAGTAACTATTCCGATTCCTATGAAAACTGAACGTTTGTTTCCCGGAGATGAAATCTGTGTTATTGGTACTGATGCCCAAATTACTGAGTTTACCAAGTATTTAAACCACAATGAAACAGAAGCTCCTCCAAAAGTAGAAGAAACCGACATTGTACTGCGTCAGCTTGAAGTTTCTCAGGAAGAATTTATTCAAAAAAGTATCGGCCAGTTTAGAGCCAAAACAAACGGAATGGTTGTGGGAATTGAACGAAACGGAAATCGTATCTTAAATCCTGAATCTAGTTTAATTTTAGAGAAAAACGACATCCTTTGGGTTGTAGGAGACAAAAAAAGAATGACCGCTTTGTTGACGGCAAAATAAAGGTGCTGAGATGCGCTAAGGTTCTGAGGGACTAAGGTTTTTAATATAAAAGCGCCAAGATTTCGAAATTGAAATCTTGGCGCTTTGTTTATTTTCAGAAAAAAATTCTAAAATTCTAAGAAAAAAACTTAGAACCTTAGCATCTTAGTATCTCAGAACCTCAGATTACTTATTAGGCTGCGGTGTCAATCTCAAATAAGGTTTAATAGGCGTGTGTCCTTTTGGGAATTTTGCCGGAATATCGCTGTCAGGAATTGCAGGTGCAATTACTACATCTTCTCCATCTTTCCAGTTTGCAGGAGTTGCAACGCTGTAATTTGCAGTTAATTGTAAACTGTCAATTACACGAAGTAATTCATCAAAATTTCTTCCTGTCGAAGCTGGGTACGTCAATGTTAATTTTATTTTTTTATCTGGTCCAATAACAAAAACTGAACGTACTGTAAATTTATCGCTTGCATTGGGATGAAGCATATCGTATAAATTCGCTACTTTTTTATCTTCATCGGCAATAATTGGAAAATTCACTTCTGTATTTTGAGTTTCATTAATGTCTTTAATCCACTCTTTGTGAGAATCTAATCCGTCTACACTCAAAGCAATAACCTTAGTATTTCTTTTGGTAAATTCCGGAACATAATTCGCCACTGTTCCCAACTCAGTTGTACAAACAGGAGTAAAATCTGCAGGATGCGAAAATAAAACGCCCCAAGAATCTCCTAACCATTCATGAAAATTGATTGGTCCTTGCGTGGTTTCTGCGTGAAAATCCGGAGCTATATCGCCTAATCTTAATGTTGACATAATTTATATTTTTTAGTTCCTCTAAAATTAACTAAAAAATACATTTAGAAAACATGTAAGAATTAAAAAAAAGTTAAAATTCTATCAGCTCTATCTAATTACTATTCTAAATTCATTTGGATGTTAATTAAACACATAGAAACAATTACCCAACGGTTTTATAATAAATTAAATAAAACCAACTACAAAGTACCAGATGGCAAGGGTTACAAACGAAATAGGAATTCCAAAACCAATCATCATACTGCTTAATTTTGGTTTTAAACCATAGGTAGAAGCGAGAATTGCTCCTGTAATCATGGGCGCCATTGCAATTTCAATAATCGTAATTTTTATAGCTTCGGAATGCTGGTTGAAAATAAAAACATACAGAATAAAAATGATAAGCGGTGTTACGATCAGTCTAAAGAAAAGTCCGAGTCTTAAAAATTTCCAATGTTTGCTTTTTCGGTCAAAAGTCAGCTGCAACCCTACCGAAAACAAAGCCAAAGGCGTAACCAGACTTCCTAATTTTAATAATAAGGACTGTATATTGACATCTAAATCGTAATCTAAAATATTTAATAAGCACGAAACAACAAACGTAATAAACGGCGGAAAGAAAATTATCTTTTTAGCTATACTTTTAAAATCAGGACTCCCTTTTGAATAGAAAGCCGCTACAAAAACACCTAAAGTCGAAACAACAACAAAAGTTCCCGGCTGATCTACCAGAACAGCAGTTTCTAAACCTTTTTTTCCAAATAAAGCTTCAACAATTGGATAGCCCAAAAAGGAAGAATTACTTAATCCGGCTGTTAAAACCAAACATCCAATTAATTTATTAGACCAGCCCAGCCTTCTTCCTAAAAAATGAAAAAATACAAAAGCCAGAAAAAAACTAATCCACCCCGCTCCTATTGGAAACAGCAATTCGTTACTCCATTTTATTTTCGGAATATGATATAAGGTAATCGCTGGAAGGCAGATGTAAATGACAATTTTATTTATGCTTTTGTAAATATGAGTTGGAAACCGCTTTACGTTTTGCAAAAGCAATCCTAAAAATAAAAAGAAGAATATTATAATAAAGTTGTTCATATCAAGGCTTCAACGCAAAAATAGGCATTTATAAACAGATGTATAAAACAAATTACACCTTCTATAAGATTTTTGTTATTTTAGTGTGTAATTTTAAAAATCGATGCAGCAAATAAGAGATAATATGGAGCGGATGGCTAAACTTTCAGATGAAGAATGGGCTATTTTTTCGTCTAAGCTCATACGTCGGGAATTTTCAAAAAAAATGCCTTTACTCAAAATGGGGCAAACTGAAAATTATTTGTCTTTTATAGAAAAAGGGATGGTAAGATATTATATTCCCAAAGAAGATAATGATCTCACTTTTGCGTTTGTTTTTGACGGCGAATTTACAAGTGCTTACGATTCATTTATTACCAGATTACCAGCAAATTATACCGTTGAAGCACTTGCTGACACCATACTTTGGCAAATATCATATGCTGACTTACAAGATATTTATACCGAAACAAAAATTGGAAACACGATTGGCCGTTATGCCGGCGAGGGATTATTTCTTAAAAAATCTAAACGTGAACTTTCGCTCCTCAACGATTCTGCAGAACAACGTTATCGCAATTTATTTACAGAACGGCCTGAACTCATTGAAAAAATTCCCCAAAAATATCTCGCTTCTTATATTGGCATTACACCACAGGCTTTGAGCAGAATAAGAAAACGAATTTATTAACCCAGGTTCATTGTTTTTGTTTCCATCACATTGCAACTTTGCATAAAAAAAGATATGGAAACTTTAATTGTGTTGTTAGGGACTTTTACAATTTCGCTGCTTATTATAAAGCTTATAACCAAAAGATTTGAAATTTCGCAAGCAGGCAGAATTGCGATGTCAGTTATGCTGGTATTTACTGCCATAAGTCATTTTGTATTTGCAAAAGGAATGACCATGATGGTTTCATTTCTTCCTTTTCCAATGGCAATTGTATACATTACAGGAATAATCGAATTTATAGCCGCTCTTGGGCTCTTGATTCCGAAAATGAGATTACTTACAGGCTGGCTGCTTATACTCTTTTTTATAGTACTGCTTCCTGCTAATATTTACGCTTCCTATCATAATATAAATTTACAGAGTGCTGACTATACAGGAAAAGGAATCTCTTACTTATGGTTTAGAATCCCTTTGCAACTTCTTTTTATAGCTTGGATTTATTTTTCTTCTATCAGAAATCAATTAAAAATCAAATAGTTATTTCGGAAATGCGCATCATTTATTGAACGTTGTGCATTTCCTTCTGCTCTTCTTTAATGACCTGAAACAAAAGAAATTAATTTTTAGTTAAAAAATATTTTTTATTCCAAAAAAGCGCCTACATTTGTAACATATTTTATTACAGTATGCTTTCAGGTAAATTTGCCATAACGATTCACATTCTTACTCTGCTCAATAAATTTCCGAATGATTATTTATCATCTGAGTTTATTGCGGGAAGTATTAATTTAAATCCGGTTTTGGTTCGAAAAGAAATTGCCAACCTAAAAGCACATCATATTGTAGAAAGTAAAGAAGGAAAAAATGGCGGAACCAAACTGGCCGTTGATTCTTCTAAACTGACTTTAAAAGAGATTTTTGAAATGACTTTTGAGACCATTGGTTTAGGTTATGCTAAAAACCAGCCTAATCCGGATTGTCCTGTTGGAAAAAATATTAATCAGCATCTGGCAAATTTATATGCTGATATGAATGAGAAAGTGAGTGCACAATTAGAAGGAATTTCTTTAGAGGATTTTTCGAACCAATTTTAAAAACTATTTTTTTACCCAAAACTGTAACATTTTTTATTACTAAATAAATTTATATACTATGAAAATCGCAATTATTGGAGCAACAGGATTTGTTGGCTCAGCAATTTTAAACGAATTAGCAGACAGAAAACACGATATTACAGCTATTGCAAGAAACCCAAAAGACACAGCAAATGTGACATGGAAAAGTGCTGATATCTTTAATGTAAATGAATTAGCAGAAATTTTAAAAGGAAATGACGCTGTTATCAATGCGTATAATTCTGGATGGACAAACCCAAACATTTATGATGATTTTATTGCCGGATCAAAAGCCATTCAGGAAGCAGTAAAAAAATCAGGTGTAAAACGCTACATCACAATTGGCGGCGCGGGCAGTTTATTTGTAGCTCCGGGTTTACAAGCGGTTGACACACCAGATTTTCCAAAAGAATATCATGCAGGTGCTACGGCTGCAAGAGATTATTTAAATATCCTAAAAGAAGAAAAAGAATTAGACTGGGCATTTTTCAGCCCTGCTTTTGAAATGCATCAGGGAATTACAACCGGAAGAACAGGAAAATACCGTTTAGGATTAGAAAACCCTGTTTTTAATGATGAGCAAAGAAGTATCTTATCTGTAGAGGATTTAGCAGTTGTTATTGCTGATGAAGCAGAAAATCCAAAACACCACCAGGTTAGATTTACAGCGGCTTATTAATTATTTAAAAGGTGCTAAGGTTCTAAGATGCTAAGTTTTATATGATTTTGAGCTGGAAACGCTGCAATACTACTCAAACCCGACAGGTTTTAAAAACCTGTCGGGTTTCTTTATGTTAAAAATTACTGCTAAACAATCTTTGTCGGGTCTTTTTGTATCAATTCTTCTACTTCGTTTAGAAACAAAAAATAGGATAACAAATTCGTGTAAATTCGTGCAATTACTGGCTAACTAACCTTTTGAAACTGTTTTTGTTTTCTGTACTTTTACAATATTAAAAAAGTATTTTGTCAAGTTTAAAAAAACAGTCGGGAAGTTTAACTGAAAAAGCTGGAATTTCATCTCCTGAAATTACCAATGTTTTGGCTATCAATCAAATTAAAAACAAACGCAGACAACAGCCTTCGGCAGCAGAATTAATTACTGGAATTCTTTCGGGAAACAGAACTGCTTTGAGTCGTGCAATTACGCTCGTTGAAAGCACTAATCCCGAGCATACGGCAAAGGCAGAAGAAGTTATAAACGGTTGTCTTTCTCATGCCAATAAATCTATCCGTATAGGAATTACGGGAGTTCCCGGAGTTGGAAAAAGTACTTTTATTGAAGCTTTCGGAACTTCTTTAACTCAGACAGGAAAAAAAGTCGCTGTTTTGGCTGTTGATCCAAGCAGTTCAATCTCTCATGGAAGTATTTTGGGTGATAAAACCCGAATGGAAGAATTGGTAAAAGATGAAAATGCTTTTATTAGACCAAGTGCTTCGGGCGAAAATTTAGGCGGTGTTGCCCGTAAAACCCGCGAAACTATTATTTTGTGCGAAGCAGCAGGTTTTGATACTATAATTATTGAAACTGTTGGAGTTGGCCAAAGCGAAACTGCGGTTCACAGCATGGTAGATTTTTTTCTTTTATTGAAAATTTCCGGTGCTGGTGATGAACTTCAGGGAATAAAACGCGGCATTATGGAAATGGCAGATGCCATTGTCATTAATAAAGCAGATGGTGATAATATTAAAAAAGCAAATCAGGCGAAACTTGAATTTAACCGTGCTTTGCATTTATTTCCTCCAAAAAAATCGAACTGGCAGCCAAAAGTGACCACTTGCAGTGCGATTACAAAAGACGGCATTTCGGAAATTTGGAATACCATTTCTGATTATTTTGAAATGACCAAAGAGTCTGGATTTTTTCAGGAAAAACGAAACGAACAAAACCAGTTTTGGATGATGGAAACTATCAACGAACAGCTGAAACAAAATTTCTACAATCAGCCTCAAATCATTTCATTATTGGAACAAAATAAAAAAGCGGTGCAAAATAATGAAATATCACCTTTTGCAGCCGCTCAGCTTTTATTAAACGAATATAAAAAGAGCTTCTAATTCCTTAAAGCTTTTTACTATTTCATTTATTTTACATTGATTGAAATTGTATAAGTATCTTCACTTTCTACGATACGATATTTACCAGGAATTAAAATGTCTGAATTGAACTTAAGTGATTTAACTAATTCCGGAGCTATAGTCTGTCCTTCCGGAATTACATAAACGTCTCCATTTTGTAATAATACTTTTTTGTGTTCTGTGGTTAAAGCACTTTTTTGAATTTCCATAACAAAATTCCCTTTTTCATTTGCAACACGTACTGGTGTTCCGTCAGGATTTGGTTTCGCAAAGCCATAGGTTCTCCATTCGTAATAAACAAAATTACAAAACCCTTCCGGCTGACTGCAGTCAATATTATGCGCTCCCCAGGCTCGCACAATAGTTCCTTCATAGTGAGGTAAATATCTTTGAGTATTGGGTTGATTTTCCTGCTCTGTATTTGATAATTGAGCATTTTGATCTTCACTAGAATCGTTGTTGCAGCTTATAAAAAAAGCGGCAAACGCAAAAACTAACATTGCTTTTAATACTTTCGATTTTGTTTGTTGTAAATTTTTCATAATAAATTAATTTAATTGACCTTACTCTATTACTGGCTTTTCAGGTTACGCCTTTTGGTTTAGTATATATCAATTAAATTTATTTTTTGTTACCCTTTTCGTTCGAATTTTAATACAAAAAAAAGCTGCTAAGTATGAAATTACATACCTAACAGCTTTTCTTTTAAATGAATTGAAAATTATTTTTTCGTATCTCTAAGCTTATATTTGTTTTCTTTATATAAATTCCCAGCCGTAATTACGTGTGCCAAAGCATCTTTTGCCAATTCTTCATTTAATTTTACCGGAATTAAAGTTGTGTCGTTTTTGATTTCAAACTGAAGCGGTTTCAAATTTGGCTGCATAATGACAACCTGATTTTCAACTCTAAAAGCATTAATATCATTAAACTGCATAATAGATCTTCCCTGAACTTTCGGATCTAATCTGCTTAAATTTCTTCCTACCATTGGCGTTTCAAAAGGAATTCCTAAATAACTCAATAATGTAGGCGGAATATCAATCTGACTTGCCAGTCTGTCATAAACGGCACCTTTTGGAACTCCCGGCCCCATAATAAATGCCGGAATATGGAATTTATTAATTGGCACTAAATTCTTTCCGTATGTTCTGGTGTTGTGGTCAGCAATTACAATAAAAATTGTGTTCTTGAAATAGGGTTCTTTTTTAGCCATTTCAAAGAATTTCCCAATCGAGAAATCGGCATATTTCATGGCGTTATTCACTGTTGCCGGTTTTGCATCATAAGGTTTAATTCTTCCCGCAGGATATTCAAACGGCTCATGATTTGAAGTTGAAAACATTAAAGAAAAGAACGGTTTATCGCCTTTTGATTTGAAATAATTATTGGCTTTCGTAACCAAATCTTCATCAGAATAACCCCAGGTTCCTTTGAAAGCATATTTATTTCCGTCTGATTCAAAATCGGTCTGGTCTACGATATCTGTAAAACCATTTCCGTTGAAAAACGAAGCCATATTATCAAAATTAGCCATTCCGCCATAAATGAAACTGGTATCATAACCTTTATGTTTTAAAGCATCGGCAAGTGTAAAAAATCCTTGCTGTGAGTTTCCAAGTTTTACAACACTTTCTGATGGTGATGGTAAAAATCCGGTTACAACGGCTTCGATCCCGCGTACACTTCTGGTTCCTGTACAATATAAATTGGTGAACAATAATCCTTCTTTTGATAATTTATCAAATTCTGGTGTTAATGGTTTTCCGCCTAAAATTCCAACGTATTCTGCACCTAGGCTTTCTTGTAGAAATATTACCAAATTATATGGCTTTTTCATAACAGAATCTGGCTGCTGTACATGCAAAAACGGAATTGCTGCATCTGTAAAATCATTTGGACCGGCGATCATGTATTTTTTTACACGGGCAATCGCTTCGGCTTCATCCATTTTACCGTACATTTTAGTGTTTCCTTCGTTCTTAATTGAATAAGCGGCAAAAGCAACCGTATAAAATGAGTTTAATCCTAGAGTATTTGTTAATTGATCTGTTGAGAAAACGGCATTACTGGCATTAATAGGGCGTTTTGAAGTAAGACTTGAACGCGCTCCAAAAAACAATAAAAAAGCAACTAATGGAAAAATCATTAATTTGAATTTATATTGTGTGCTTGTAGTATGGAAATATTTTTTCCCTTTTTTGAAGGCAAAATAAATCACAACTCCCAAAATCAAAAAAGTAACGATAATTGAAGTCAAGTAACTTTTTAAAAGCATTCCCACTACTTCTTTTGGATAAATAAGATAATCTAAGAAAATCTTATTTGGACGTGTATCGTACTGCTTTACAAAATCTGGCGAAGCCAGTTCAACAAAAAGTATTAAAAACAGAAACAAGAAACTGTAAATTACCAGAAACTTATTGGTGAATTTAATCCAGTTGTTTGGCAGAAAAGTGATTAAAACAGCCGGCAGAAATGACAAATAACAAAGTAAAATTAAGTCCATTCGTAAACCGATTGGAAAAATATACCAGAAATCTGGTGTCTGCTCTACTCTTTCTTTAAAAAGAAAAAACAAAAAGATTCGGCTTAAAGTCGTAATCAGTAATCCGATCAATATAAAATTGAAAATAGGTTTTAAGAAACTTAATTTTTTCATTAGATAATTTCAATTAATTTTTGGTTGAAAAATACTGTATCGTTACTCTTCGTAACGATTTACTTCTCTGTCGTAAAACTCGTTTGCTTTTTCAATCAAACCTTCCATTTCAGCATTTAATTCTGCTTCATCAAGATCTTCAGCTTCTTCCAAAAATTCAACCTCATCATCTTTTAGGTTAATTATAAATCTTGGATAATCCAGGTGAATGATAAAAATATCATCTGGAAAATCAGTATTATCTCCGAGTAAAAATTTAGGTAATTCCATATTATTTAAGTTTATTTTAGATGTTACAATTGTCTGTTATCAGACTCGTTTTTTGTTACAGATTAAAATGATTTTTAAATCCTAAAATCTGTTTTATATTATTATTCAAGCTTCAAACTTAATTATTTAAAGGTGAATTTGCGATTAACTTCTTCGTTAGAAAATGAAAGCGAATATACAGAAAAATTGCTGCTGCTGTTAAACCTGCCAAAAGTCCTATCCAAACGCCTTGCGCTTTTAGATCTGTATGCTCTCCTAAATAATACGAAATAGGAAAACCAATGATCCAATAAGCCACAAATGTAATATACATAGGCACTTTTACATCCTGTAAGCCGCGCAAAGCGCCCAAAACTACAACCTGAATTCCGTCAGAAATTTGGAAAACAGCCGCAATTAAAAGCAGTTTTGATGCAATTGCAATTACTTCGGTATTATCCAGAACCTGTCCTGTATTTTCCATATTTAAAAACATATGCGGCAGATAATTATGGAATACTATAAATAGAAGTGCAAAGAAAGTTTCGAGTATAATTGCCAATAAGAAAATAGAACGGGCTACGACAATCAGCTTTTTATAATCGTTTAATCCTCTTTGGTTGCTGACTCTGATCATCGAAGTGACGCTCAATCCCATTGCAAACATAAAAGTCATCGAAGCCAGACTTAAAGCAATCTGATTAGCGGCCTGACTGGTTTTTCCAATATTACCGCAAAGCCATATCGAAGCGGTAAACAAAACTACCTCAAACAACATTTGCATTGCCGATGGAAATCCAATGCTGATGATTTTTTTGATCGTTGCTTTTTTGATTTCATCAAAACTGAAACCCTTAAAGAAACGTTTTAAATCGTCTCTTCTTGACAACATTATATGCATAAACATTACCAAAAATATTCTCGAAATCACAGTTCCCAATGCCGCCCCGATAATTCCCATTTTTGGAAAAATCCAGATTCCGTAAATTAAAACATAGTTTAACCCTACGTGCAGCACGTTTGCCATAACCATAGCATACATAGAATATTTTGTAAGAGACATTCCATCTGCAAATTGTTTATATCCCTGATACATAATTAAAGGTATCAACGAAAAAGCTACCCAGCCCAAATAAGGTTTTGCCAGAACAATAACATCTGCAGGCTGTTTTAATAATTCCATTATAGGTTTTGCAAACATGATTACAGTAAAAAGCACTAATCCTAAAATGGTGCATAAAAATAATCCGTGGTGAAAAGCAGAACGAATTTTACTGTCATTTTTTTCTGCATCGCCTTCTGCTACAATTGGAGTTATGGCAGTAGAAAAACCAATTCCCAGAGACATTGCAATAAAAATCATGCTGTTTCCTAATGAAACTGCTGCTAATTCTGTACTGCCAATTTTCCCTACCATTATATTGTCGACAATACCAATTAAAGTATGGCCAACCATTCCTAAAATAACAGGATAGGCAAGTTTAAAATTATATGAAAATTCTTTTGTGTACTGCTTTAAATTCACTTGTATTCTTTTTTAGTGCGCAAAGATAATCAGAAGCTTCGAATTCTGATCTATTTATAAAAACATAAGCCAATATTAAGACTAAAATCAGCATACCATAATATTATATAACGATTTTTAAAAATTATATAACAAGCTCAAAAGACCTCTATTTTACTTTTACATTATTAATAATTCAAAAATATTTGCCATGAAAAAATTACAGATTATATGCCTAGCTGCCTTTGCTTTTTTATACTCCAACACAACTTTCGCTCAAGACGCCGCAACAAATTACAATCAGGGATTTAGATTAGGTTTTGGGTTAAATGGCGGTATTCCAACTGATAATGATTATGACTGGTCACTTGGAGGAGACGTTCGTTTACAATATGATTTATCTAAAAAAACATCATTAACGCTAACAACAGGTTTTACAAATTTATTTTTAGGAAAAGATGATTTAGGAAATGACATAAAAGATTTAGGATTTATTCCTGCAAAAGCTGGTTTTAAAGCTTTTATCTGGGAAGATCAATTTTATGTTTTAGGTGAAGTAGGTGCCGGTTTTGCTGTAACAAACGGTTATAACGACACTACTTTTTTATGGGCGCCTGGAATTGGGTACGCCAACAAATACATTGACATAAGTGTCCGCTACGAGGACTACAACAAATTCAAAACCAATCAAGTGGCTTTACGTTTGGCCTATGGTTTTGATCTATAAAAAGAAAGGTTTATTTTATTTTTTTGTTTTTGGTAACAGACCCGGAAGTTTTCATAGTCTTCCGGGTTTTGTATTTTATGCCATTGGTCAAAACAAAATTACCATTAGTCAAATGATTTTTCAGTATTGATTTAGATCGCGGTAATTCGCAGAAAAATTAATCAAATCATGAACAAAACAGTTTTTTATCTATCGCAGCTTTTTCTTCTTTTATTGGTTTCTGCTGCAGCACAATCACAATCCGGAATTTCAGGTGAGTTTAAAGTCGATTATGTTCCTTTTTCTAAATATGTCCGGCCAATAGACAGCACCAGAACAAATGCCGAAAGCAATTTTAAAAGAGCCCAGATTGTTTTTGAAGTACCAATTTCGTTAGAAACAGACAAATACAATAATCCCAGACTCTGGTCTGTTTTTGTAAATGGAAGTTATGCGAGAATGGAAAACAGAAACTACAATATTCAAGATCTCCCGACAGAATTTCAGACAGGATTTCCAACTGAATTATTGAACACACAAGTTGGTATTAAACATTTACGATCTATTTCTCCATCCTGGTCTTTATTAATCCTGGCTTCTGTTGGAGTTTATACAGATATGGTCGAAATTAACAAAGATGATGTCCTGATACAAGGAGGAGTGCTTTTTATCAAACAATTTAATCCTAATCTGGCTTTAGGTATAGGCCCGGTTTTAACCAATAGTTTTGGTGTGCCAATGGTATTGCCCGGAATTTATTTTAATTGGGAATCCAGAGGCGCCTTGCATTTTAAAGTTGCTTTTCCTGAAGGTGTGGAGTTTGGCTATAAAATGTCTGACAATCTTGATTTAAAGCTTGTGGGAGAATTAAGCGGTATGACGGCCGAAACCAAAATTGGAAATAAATCTTCGTTATTGGGATATCAGCAGATAATTGCAGGTTTACGACCTCAGCTTAAGTTTGGCGAGCATTGGACTCTTGAACCTACTGCTGGAACTACTCTTCTTCGCAGTTTCTCTACTACTAATAGAAAGATTAAAGATATTTTTAAAGAAAAAGATATAGCCGATCCAAGATTTACTACTACTTTTTACGGAGCAATAGCTCTAAAATGGAAATTCTAGAGCTACCTGCTTAATAAGTTTTTATAGACTACCTCTTTCAATAATGCCTCGCGGCGGGTTCTTGAAATTGGTAGTTCTTGTCCTTTTATAAATAATCGTCCGCCCGAAACAGAATCGATATGAGTGATGTTTACTAAAAATGATTTATGAATTCTAAAGAAAATCTCTGCCGGAAGTGTTTCTTCTAATGAAATCATGGTTTGATGAATTACAATGACTTTTTCTTTAAAATGAAGTTTAGCATAATTCTGCATTCCTTCAATATATAAAATATCTACCCAGGAAATTTTCTGAAATCCTTCTTCCTGACGCACATATAAAAATGGGTCTAATTGATTCTGCTTTGGAACGTGCATCATTTGATGCCATTGTCTGGCTTTTAAAGATGCCTGATAAAAGCGTTGAAACGTAATAGGTTTTAATAAATAATCTACAACCTGTAAACGATATCCGTCTAAAGCATGTTCTGAATAGGCAGTTGTAAAGATCACCAATGGCGGATTATCTAAGGATTCCAGAAACTCTAATCCGGTAAGATAAGGCATATTGATATCGAGAAACATCAAATCGATTTGCTTTTCCTGAAGATACGAAGTTGCTTCTAATGCCGAAGCACATGTACCCGCAGCTTCCAAAAAATCAATTTTAGAAATAAAATCTACGATTCCGTTTCTTGCGATAGGTTCATCGTCTATAACGAGGCATTTCATGTTCATAATATTGTTTTTGTTTCAGGTTTATTTTGTTTCAGGTTGAATGTTTATTTTTTTTTCACGCTCCCGATAGCTATCGGGATGGGAGATTTAGCAGATTTTTCTCTTTTTTTAATCCTTTTAATCCGTGTAATCTGTGGCTAAAAAATTTAACCGCAAAGGACGCAAAGAACACAAAGCATTAGATTAAAAATTCATGTTAATTCGTGCAATTAGCGACAAAAAAATCATTTTAAATCTAAAGTTACTGTAACCGTAAAATCAGAATCAGTTTTATTGATATTAAATTGATGTTTTTCCGGATATTGAATCGCTAATCTTTTCTTTACATTTTCAAGTCCTAATCCCTGACTTTTAGACGGAATTTTATATTGTTCTGTATACGAGTTTTCGATTCTAAAATTCAATTGCTGGTTTATCTGCTCGCACGATAAATGCACATATCCTTTTTGATTTGGAAGTCGGGACACGTGTTTAAAAGCATTTTCAATTAAAGGAACCAAAAGCAATGGCACGATTTGCAGCTGTCCGTCTTCAATATTCCATTTGCTTTTTACTTCCAGTTCATTTCCCCAGCGGGTTTCTTCAACAGCAATTAAATCTTTCAAGTATTTAATTTCAAGATGCAGCGGCACATATTCTTTGTTGCATTCATACAATTGATAACGCAGAATATCTGAAAACTGAACCAATAAAACAGACGCCAATTGTACATTACTCTGCATTAGAATATGAATATGATTCAAAATATTAAACATCAAATGCGGATTTATCTGATCCTGCAAAATCTTGATTTGTGCTTCAAGGTGAACTTGCTGCAATTGCGCATGATTTCTTTCGATAACATTATGCTCCTGATAAAACCGAAGTCCGCAGGCAGTACCGCAGATTAAAATCGCCGATGGAATATTGCCATAAAATCGTGACCACATAAAATGAAGAGACTCCACATCAGCTTCTCCTGGATATGCTTTCCTTCTCAAAACCGAATCAGAAAAAACAATATAAATTAATGACAGACAAAATGCCAAAAGCAGTACAACAATAACGCTTTGTACCGCAAACCAGCTCATTTTATTTTGTTTTAGTGCTTTGGGCAGTATAACATCACTTAAAATATGAGCTAAAACGGCAGAACAAAACAAAACTAAAACGGCCTGAATCGTGGCTGTCAAAAAATCGTAATCTTCGATCATCTGGGCCCAGATTGTCATCCCTAATAAGCTCCAGAAAAAGACTAAAAATATCCAATGCCTATTTTTATAATTTGCAACCATCTAAATAATTTATAAGATTTACATTCAAAATTAACCTATATATTTTAAACAAACAGCAAAGGAGCACAAACCACAATTGCTGTTAAAATTAGTTTGATGAACTACACTATTGTTTTGACCAACGGAATTTTTAAAGTTATCTAATGGAAAAACAATCCTTAAAATAAAAAAGTTCCGAAGGAGCGACATATTTTTCTGTACCTAAATATATGTCACTCCTCCGGAGCTTTATAATGCAAACGTTTATTCTTTGGTATAAATATTTTGCTTTTCTGAAGCTTACAAAAAACTATTCTTTTGCAAGCTGTTCTTTATAAAGCGCAAAATTGGCTTTTATCTTATCGTCCAGTTCCGGTTCTTTAATATCTGTGTACTGTTTCATTTCTTCCCAAATAATTTTGGCTACAATATAACGCGCCATATCTTTATCATCGGCTGGAACAATGTACCATGGCGCATGTTCTTTAGAAGTTTCATTTATAGCTTCTTCGTAATACTGCTGATATTCATCCCAATGCTCACGCTCTTTAAGATCACCGGGAGAGAATTTCCAATTGTGTTTTCCTTCTTCTAAACGGCGTAATAAACGCTGACGTTGTTCTTCTTTACTTAAGTTCAGAAAAAACTTCATGACAATAGTTCCGTTTTCGGCAATGTGCTTTTCGAAATTATTGATTTGTTCAATTCTGTTTTTCCAGAATTTAGGTTTAATATCGTCAACTGAATTAATTCCCGGTAAATTCTCTGCCAAAATATATTCCGGATGCACACGTGTTACCAATACATTCTCATAATGCGTGCGGTTAAAAATGGCAAACTTTCCTTTTTCCGGCAGGGCAATATAATGACGCCATAAATAATCGTGTTCCAGTTCTGAAGAATTTGGCGTTTTAAAACTATGCACCACAACCCCGCGCGGATTAAATTCTTTAAAAACTTCCCTGATTAAACTGTCTTTCCCGGAAGTATCCATTCCCTGCAGACAAATTAAAACAGCATATTTATTGTGTGCATACATTACATCCTGCAAATCACTCAATTTCGCCTGGACTTTGTCTAATTTTTCTTCTTTTTCATCAGCATCAGCATCGACTTTTAATAAAGTAGGAAGTTTACTTAATTTGATTTTGTCAGTAACTTTAAAATCTTTCGGATCTATTGATTTCATATTTTTCACATTTATATCATAAATATACTACTTTTACGAATTCTGTCAGCTATCGGCATCACTATTAGCTGCCTGTTTTTCAAAATAACATTCATGGAAAAATTTACATTAGAGATATTATTTCAAATCATCGGAATCGGTTCTGCATCAGGATTATTTTACAACAATGACGCTCTTTACATTATTGGCGACAACAGCGGATTTTTATACGAATACAACATGCAGAATCAGCAGTTGAATCAGCATGCTTTAATTGATAATCCAACGCAGAATATCCCAAAAAATCTAAAACCAGATTTTGAATCTTTAACACATCACAACGATACGCTTTATGTTTTTGGTTCCGGCTCTACCGAAAACCGAAACAAAATGATTGAGTTTGACATTAAAAATAAAAACGTTTTACAAAAAAACAATTTAGTCGATTTATATGCCGTAATGCAGAATTTCGGTTCAATAAAACCAGAAGATTTTAATCTGGAAGGAGCTGTCTTTGATGGTGAAAACTGGTATTTATTTAACCGCGGAAATGGCGTATCAAATAAAAACACCATTTTTACCATTCACGCCAAAAGTCTCGGTGATGAATTTGCTTTGGTTGCGACCAATTATAAACTTCCAAAAATAAAAGGCATTCGTTCCAGTTTTACCGATGCTGTTTTAGTCGAAGACAAAATCTATTTTCTTTCAACCGTCGAAAACACAAAATCAACTTATGATGATGGTGAAATTTTAGGAAGCTTTATTGGCAGAATTGATCTTAAAACGATGAAAATTGATTTTACTCAAAAAATTACTTCAACTAATAAATTTGAAGGTTTGACTTTCTATAAAAAAGAAAACAATAAAATCGAGTTTTTACTTTGCGAGGATAATGATACGGAATTGTTAGAAACCAAAATTTTCAAATTGACTCTTCTAATTAAATAAAATGTAACATTTTTCTTAAAATAACGTCTTTTATAACAAAACCAATAACCAATAATTATAAATTTATTTAAAAATAATGATCAAAAAAACCGCTTTCGCTCTTTTAGTTTTTATTACAAGTCAAGCTTCACAAGCCCAGTACAAATACCCTGCAACTCCTGAACGTCCTGTTGTAGAGGATTATTTTGGAACAAAAATCACAGATTCATACAGATGGCTTGAAGACATGAACAATCCTGAAGTTCAAAAATGGTTCAAAGACGAATCGGATTATACCAACTCTATTGTGAAAACAATTTCTGGACGTGATGCTCTTTTTAACAGAATGAAAGAAATTCAAGCTTTGAGTGGAGATCAATACGGAACTATTAGACAAGTTGGAGATATTTATTACTATACAAAAAATAAAAAGAAAGAAAACATATATAAATTGTATTTCCGTAAAAATAGAAACGGAGCTGAAATTTTATTATTAGATCCCAGCACAATAACTAAAGGTGCCACTATAACCAGTTTTAATATTAGTCCTGACAATAAAAAATTGGCTGTAACTATATCTGAAGATGGCGCAGAAGTTTGCGATCTTAAAATTATGGATCTTGAATCAAAAAAATTCCTTTCAGATAAACTTACACCTGTTTGGAGCGAATTCCCTTTTGAATTTACTCCAGACAGTAAAGCCATAACCTACACTCAAATGTTCACTAGAGATAATACAAGTGATGATTTTTTGAAGAACATGAAATCTCTTCTGCATGTAATTGGCACTGATCCCAAAACAGATAAAATACTTGCTTCAAAAGAAAACAATCCTGAGTTAGAAATTTTAGCGGCACAATTTCCTTCTGTTAAGCTTCCTGATGATTATTCGTATGTCATTTTGGATATTGGATCTACAAAAAATGAAGAATTTTCTTTTTATGCCCCGTTTTCAGAACTGGGAAAATCAAAAATTAATTGGAAACCATTAATAAAATATGAAGATGAAATAACTGACAGCCAAATTATTGGCGACAAAATATTTTTCCTTACTCATAAAAATACACCTAATTATAAACTAGCATATACAAGTCTAAAAAATCCAGATTTCAACAATCCAACGATTCTTGTTCCTGAAAGCAATAAAATAGTACGAAGATTAAGAAAGTCTAAAAACTTCATTTACTATAATTTGAGTGACGGAATCAATCAGGAAATTTTTCAACTTGATGCCAAAACTTTAGAAATCAAAAAAATTCCAATACCTGCAGGTTCTAATGCCGGATACCCACTAAGTCCGCGTTACAACGATGATCTGATGCTTTTTAACAACGGCTGGGTTACACCGTCAACAGATTATGATTATAACGGCTTAACAGGTAAATTAGAAAAAAGCAAAGAATTAACATCTAATGGTACATTCCCTGACTTTAGCAAAGATTATATTGTAAAAGAAATAGAAGTGCCAAGTCATGATGGAGTAATGGTGCCTTTATCTATAATTTATCCTAAAAACATCAAAATGGATGGTTCTACATCTTGCTTTATTACAGGATATGGTGCCTATGGAATTAGCCAATATCCATATTTTGTCGGCCCTAGTTTAATGACTTTATTAGAGCAGCATACTATTGTAGCTTTTACCCACATAAGAGGCGGAGGTGAAAAAGGCAATCAATGGCATGTAGACGGAATGAAAGCTAAAAAACCAAATACATGGAAAGACTTTATTGCCTGTTCTGAATATTTGATAAAAGAAAAATATACTTCTAAAGAAAAACTTATTGGAAATGGAGTAAGTATGGGAGGTGTATTGATTGGAAGAGCAATTACCGAACGCCCTGATCTTTACAAAGTGGCACTTGTAGAAGTAGGCTGTACAAACACCTTAAGAATGGAAACTACTCCTAATGGTCCAAACCAAATACCTGAAATTGGCTCTCTAAAAAATGAAGAAGATGTAAAACATATATTAGAAATGGATTCACAAAGCAAGGTAAAGAAAGGAGTAAAATATCCTGCAGTTTTAATTCGCACCGGTATTAACGATCCTAGAGTTACCCCTTGGGAGCCTGGTAAATTTGCAGCTATTTTACAAAATTCCAGCAGCTCTGATAATCCGGTTTTACTGCATGTTAATTATGCCAATGGTCATCATTCTAATGATTTGGATGTTACCTTTGGAGATGAAGCCGACATGTATGCCTTTGCATTGTGGCAGGTTGGAAATACAAAATTTCAAATTAAACCATAACTTTTAAATTTTTGCTTTTTTTATAAGATTTTATAAATGCTTGCGAAGACGTGCTGTAGTGCGTCTTCGCAAAATAATAAATAAAAAAATTAAACTTTTTTTCATCTGCGTCCCAACCTTTTTATCTTTTTAGCACTCTTTATAATTAAAGACCAAAATTGTGATAAACGAAACTCTAATTTCTAACTGCAAAAAAATGAACCGTGATGCCCAGCGTCAGGTTTATGAGCACATGGCTCCAAAATTGTATCGCGTCTGCAAACGATACCTAAAGAAAGAAGAAGAAATCGAAGAGGCTCTAGCCGATGCTTTCTATACCATATTTACAAAATTAGATCAGCTTAAGGAAGAAAAAGCCTTTGAAGCCTGGGCCAGAAAAATTGCCGTTAATTACTGTTTGGCATCAATCAAGAAAAACACAAACTTCAATATGTATCTTGATGATGTTAAGGTTCTTTCGCAGCCTTTTACAGAAGAAATGAACGCATTAGAAGAAGAAGATTTACTCAATTTATTAAACCATATTCCAGACGGCTGTAAAACTGTTTTTAACCTTTTTGTTATTGAAGGTTACGGGCATAAAGAAATTGCAGCTATGCTTAACATTTCTGAAGGCACTTCAAAATCACAATTGAATGCCTCAAAAACCAAGCTGAAGGAATTAGTAAATAAATTGTATTATCAAAAAGCAAAATAGTCATGGACAATCAAGATAAAATATTCAACAGATTTAAGGAAGCTGCAGATAATGCAGAAACCAAAGATTTTCCGGGAATGGAAAAAGTCTGGTCGCGCGTTGAAGAAAAACTCGACAGAAAAGAAGACAGAAAAACCATTTCACTTTGGAAAAAAATTGCGGTTGCGGCTTCTCTATTATTAGTAATCTCTTTAGGTTACCAATTTTTAAAAACCGATGAAAAAGCCATTATCGAAACGCCAAAAGTTGTAGTTACCGAAGATGATAAACCAACAACAGAAGGCCCTTCTTTTGAAGAAAACAAAGCAGTAGTTTCTTCAGATTCGCAATTGGTTCCAAAAGAAGAAGCTGTTAAAATTTTGGACAAACAAATTAAACAGCAAGAAAAAGTAGCGGTTCAGGAAGTACAAGCAGCACCAAATACAGTTTTAGCTCCGCCTGTTGTAACTGAAAGAGCAAATTATGATGCTATAATGGCAGTACCTTCTCCAGTTCGCGCAGAAGAAGAAGCGAAAGACGAAGAAATTATGCTTTCAAAATCTAAAGTGCAGACAGAACCTGGTTTTGGTTATGCTAAAAAAGCGGCAAAAGAATCTTTTAGTTCTTCTGCCGAAAAAGCAGCGCAATCGCCTAGAAAAAGTGCTCCATTAGTTGTACTGAACGGAAATGCAATTTCTCACACCGATGATGTAAAAAGAGATAGAATGATGCAGAGAGAACTTCCTAATCTGGAACCTTCAAATGTTGAGTCTCTTGTTATATTAGATGATCCGCTTTATATTATTGACGGAATATATTATTCAGAAAATGATTTATTCGGGAAAAATCCAACAAGTCCGTATGCTCCACTAAACGAGCAGGAAATTAAAACCATAACAATTCTACAGGATCTGGAAGCCACAGAAAAATATGGCGAAAAAGGAAAAAAAGGAGTTGTCATTATTACTACAAAAACAGGAAAACCGGCTCAGAAAAAATAGCCAAAACAGTAAATCTTTGTCAAAGTTTTGAGCTTTGGTAAAGAAAAAAAATCCGAACATTAATTTAAAACTTACTATCATGAAAAGTCTAAAACTTATTTCATCAGCCATTGCTATGCTTATATGTTTCGTAACAATGGCGCAGCAAAGAACCATTACAGGAACTGTTACAGATGAAAATTCAATTGCGCTTCCGGGAGTTAATGTCTACATTCAAAAAACAAAAACAGCTGCCACAACCGATTTTGACGGCAAATACAGCATTCAGGCTCAAAAAGGAGATATTCTTGTTTTTAGTTATGTTGGAATGAACACGCAAACCGTTACGGTACAAGATTCTAATATCATCAATATTACACTAAAAGAAAGTGGGAATCAGCTGCAAGAAGTTGTTACAGTGGGTTATGGGACTTCAAAATCCAGAAAGAAAATGGTAAAAGAATCCCGAATGATGGCACAAGGAAAAGTCTCAAGTTTACAAATCTCATCAAACAGCCAATATACTCCGGCTCCGAATGTTTCTATGCCAGCTTCTGAATCTGCTGCGCCTAAAAACGAACCAATGTATATCGTAGATGGAGTTCCTATAAAAGCAGATCAAATGGCTAAAATTAATCCGAATGATATTGACGATGTAAAAGTTTTAAAAGATGAATCGGCTGCTTCAATTTACGGAAACAAAGCTGCAAATGGTGCCGTTATTATTGCAACAAAAAAAGGACTTTATAAAAATCTTTCGGAGCAGGAATTAGATAAAAAACTAAATATTATCAGACCAAATCCAACTCTGCCAACTCAGGAAGATTATGATACTTTTGTAGAAAATGCTTTCGAAAGCCCTAAAACGGCCCCGCTTTCTACTTTTTCTATTGATGTAGATAATGCTTCTTACACCAACATCAGACGTTTTTTAAACAGCGGACAAGAAGTTCCGAAAGATGCTGTTCGTGTAGAAGAAATGGTAAACTTTTTTAAATACAATTATCCGCAGCCAAAAAATGAACATCCGTTTTCTATTAATACAGAATACAGCGATTCGCCTTGGAACTCACAAAATAAGATTCTAAAAATTGGTTTACAGGGAAAAAACATTCCAACAAACGATCTTCCTTCATCAAATCTTGTTTTCTTAATCGATGTTTCGGGTTCAATGGAAGACATGAACAAACTGCCTCTGCTAAAACAATCCATGAAAATATTGGTAAATGAATTACGCCCAACCGACAAAGTATCTATCGTAGTATATGCAGGTGCAGCAGGTATGGTTCTGTCTCCAACATCTGGAAATGAGAAAAAAAAAATAATTAAAGCTCTTGATCAATTAGAAGCCGGAGGAAGTACTGCCGGAGGTGCAGGAATTGAACTTGCTTATAAAATTGCCACAGAAAATTTCATTAAAGGCGGTAATAATCGTGTAATTCTGGCAACCGACGGAGATTTTAACGTAGGAAGTTCTTCTAATTCTGACATGGAAAAACTAATCGAAGAAAAAAGAAAAACTGGTGTTTTCTTAACTTGTTTAGGCTATGGAATGGGAAATTACAAAGACAGCAAAATGGAAATCCTCGCTGATAAAGGAAACGGAAATTATGCTTATATCGATAACATTCAGGAAGCCAATCGTTTTTTAGGAAAAGAATTTAAAGGCTCTATGTTTGCGATTGCAAAAGATGTAAAAATCCAGATTGAATTTAATCCAAAACAAGTTCAGGCGTATCGATTGATTGGTTATGAAAACAGAAAACTTCGTCCGGAAGATTTTAAAAATGATGCTATTGATGCAGGAGAATTAGGAAGTAATCATACGGTTACGGCTTTGTATGAAATTATTCCGGCTGGTGTAAAAAGCGATTTTTTAAATATACAGCCAGATGATTTAAAATACACTAAAACCGAAACCAATTCTGCCAATTACAGCAATGAACTTGCGACAATAAAATTCCGTTATAAAAAACCTGACGGTGACAAAAGCATCGAAATGGTTCAGATAATCAATACCAAATCGATTAGTTTAGACCAAGCAAGTGATGACTTTAAATTCAGCACAGCCGTGGCTTGGTTTGGGTTAAAATTAAGAGATTCAAAATTAATTACTGATAAATCTTCAGAGAGTATTGCCGAATTGGCGCAACAAGGAATGTCATTCGACAAAGGCGGTTACAAAGCTGAATTTATTCGTCTTGTCGAAACTTCTGACCGATACAATTAATAAATATTTTATTACATTTGCGCTTTATTCGAAACACTAATTTTTTACAAACGTATGAACCCAATTTTAAGCCAAAATCTATTTTTAGTTAAAGAACACATCGGAATGTTTAAAGCCGCAAACAACTATGATATTTATGATCCAGAAACGAATCAAATTATAATGAACTGCCGAGAAAATAATCTTGGTTTCTTTACTAAAATATTTCGTTTTACAGATTATAAAAGAGCAACGCCTTTTGACATTGAAATTACAACGGCTTCTGGCGAGAAATTAATTTCTGTAAAAAGAGGAGTTGCCATTTTTCGCTCAACAGTTGAAGTTTTTGACGAGAAAAACAGATTGCTTGGAACCTTCAAACAAAAGTTCTTTTCTATTGGCGGTAAATTTGACATCTTAGATAAAAATGAAAGACCGGCTGCAACATTACAGGGAAAATGGACCGGCTGGGATTTTAAATTCTCGCATGAAAACAAACAGCTTGCTCAGGTAAGCAAAAAATGGGCAGGATTAGGTAAAGAGTTTTTTACAAGTGCAGATAATTATGTATTAAAAATTGAAGAAAACGTACCATCAGATAGTCCGCTTAGACAATTAATCCTTGCAGCCGTAATGTGTATCGACATGGTTCTAAAGGAATAAGAAAGTTGTTAAACTTAGATTAAGAAAACATAAGAAAGCATCATTTTAGCTGGCAAAAGTTTTATTTTTGTTATACTTAAAATGATGCTTTCTGCATTTCTAAAAAACAAATCATGACAGACTTAAAAAATAAAAATGCGTTTATTACAGGCGCCGGAAAAGGAATTGGAAAAGCAGTTGCAATTGCTTTAGCAAAAGAAGGTGTAAATGTAATTTTAGTTTCGAGAACGCAGGCCGATGTTGATCAGCTGGCAGCAGAAACCAATAAATTAGGCGTAAAATCTTTGGCATTATCTGCTGACGTTTCTGATATCAATTCTATCAATTCAGCTGTTGAAAAAGCTTTAGCCGAATTTAAACATATCGACATTTTAATTAACAGTGCCGGGATTGCTTCTTTTGGAAAATTTTTAGAATTAGAACCTGCCGAATTCGAAAAAATTATTCAGGTTAATTTAATGGGAACGTATTATACAACACGTGCTATTATTCCGAATATGATTGAAAGACAAACCGGTGATATTATCAACATTTCATCAACTGCAGGTTTAAACGGAAACGCTTTAACAAGTGCGTACAGTGCTTCAAAATTTGCTGTTTTAGGTTTAACGGATTCTTTAATGCAGGAAATGAGAAAACACAATATTCGTGTTACCGCTTTAACACCAAGTACAGTTGCGACAGATATGGCAAAAGACTTAAAGTTAACCGATGGAAATCCTGAAAAAGTGATGCAGTCTGAAGATATGGCAGATTTAATTATTGCTCAGTTAAAATTAAACCGCAGAGTGTTTATTAAAAACAGCAGTATTTGGTCTACAAATCCTTAAAACCATTTTCTACGCTTTGTATAAGTTTAAAACTTTGACAAAGTTCTTAACAGCCTTTAACATAAAATCAAATGGAACAATATTTAAGACAATTAATTGCTATAGAATTTCAGGATAAAAAAGAAATTTTTACCGGTTTTCTTATTGATTATTCTGATGATTGGATTTTACTTCGAAACAATCCTGTTGATTATATTTTGGACGGTTATGTAATTTTGAGAAACAAGAACATTGAAGCCGTACACAGAGATCAGGATTTGGCTTTCACCGAAAAAGTAATCCGTTTAAAAGGTTTAAAAACAAATGCCGAAGATATTATTCCAATCCGGGATTTAAGTTCTATTTTAAGCTTTATAAATAATAAGCATGGAATTTTTCAGATTTCTAAAAAGTCTGCAAAATCAGCTTATTTAGGAAAATTAATTTCTTTGACAGATGAAGAACTTTTAATCGATTTTCTGGATACAAGAGGCCAGTTTGGGGGAGAATTGAGTTTTAATCCTGAGAAAATCAGAGTTATTGAATTTGATACGGATTATATAAATTCTTTGAAATTAGTGATTACCGAAAATCCGAAATAGTTATAAAATAAAAAGCCCTTATTAGAAAGGGCTTTTTTTATGCTTTTAGTTTTTGCGAGGAACGAAGCAATCTCATTATCTATTGCTTTAAACCTCAAGCTTACTCATTTTAGTGTGGTTGCTTCGTTCCTCGCAATGACAAACTAGATGTATATTTTTTTAAGCTTCTGCTAATTTATTTAGAAACTCCATACGAACACTTCCGTCTTCATCAATCTTTGTTAAATTGATTTCGTGTAGGGTATTAATCAATTCTGGATTCCAAGGTGTTTTTACTTTAACGTAGTTTTCAGTAAAACCATGAATATATCCTTCTTTATTTTCACTTTCAAAAAGTACGGTTCTGTTTGTTCCTAACTGACTTTCATAAAAAGCACGGCGTTTTTTAA
Source organism: Flavobacterium sp. 22659 (assembly GCF_052044235.1). Taxonomy (NCBI): domain Bacteria; kingdom Pseudomonadati; phylum Bacteroidota; class Flavobacteriia; order Flavobacteriales; family Flavobacteriaceae; genus Flavobacterium; species Flavobacterium sp. 22659. The sequence goes on along the minus strand of NZ_JBQEMU010000006.1, from coordinate 41,878 downwards.
CTGATAAACCTCGCAGCATTTTACTGCGTTTTGCCCTTACATTTGAAGGAACAACTCCAGGCATATCTACAGCTTCTGTATTATCTCTTTCTGAATAGGTAAAAACGTGTAAATAAGAAATATCCAACTCGTTTAAAAAATGATACGTTTCTAAGAAATGCTCATCTGTTTCTCCCGGAAAACCAACAATTACATCTACACCAATACAAGCATGGGGCATAACTTCGCGAATTTTATTTACCCGGTCAATATATACTTCACGCAGATAACGGCGTTTCATTAATTTTAAAATATCATTGCTTCCTGATTGTAACGGAATATGAAAATGCGGTACAAAAGTTCGGCTTTTTGAAACAAAATCTATTGTTTCATTTTTCAATAAATTAGGTTCGATAGAGGAAATACGAAGACGCTCAATTCCATCAACTTTATCCAAAGCCTGAACTAAATCAAGAAAAGTATGTTCGTGTTTTTTATTTCCAAACTCCCCTTTTCCGTAATCTCCAATATTTACTCCGGTTAAAACAATTTCTCTAATATTTTGAGCAGAGATTTCTTTAGCATTTTTTAGAACATTTTCTAAAGCATCACTTCTTGAAATTCCACGAGCCAGCGGAATTGTACAATAGGTACATTTATAATCACATCCATCCTGAACTTTCAGGAAAGCGCGTGTACGATCGCCAATAGAATAGCTCCCTACATAAAAATCAGCTTCGGCAATTTCGCATGAATGAACTTCACCCATATCGTTTTTGCTCAAATCGTGAATATAATCTGTGATTTTAAATTTTTCTGTAGCTCCCAAAACCAAATCGACACCGTCTACAGCAGCTAATTCTTCTGGTTTCAGCTGAGCATAACAGCCTACTGCTGCTACGAAGGCCTTTTCATTTAATTTCATTGCCTTTTTTACAACCTGCTTAAATTGTTTATCAGCATTCTCTGTAACAGAGCAGGTATTAATAACATAAATATCGGCAACTTCCTCAAAATCGACGCGGTCAAAACCTTCGTCATTAAAATTTCTGGCGATTGTTGAAGTCTCTGAAAAATTCAGTTTACAACCCAGAGTGTAAAAGGCAACTTTTTTTCTATTTTCCATAATTTTCTTAAATTAATGAAATCGTTGTCAAAAAATTTAAGGCTGCAAATTTACAAACAAAATTGGTAAAAGAAAACCAATTAAGGCACTTCGTTTCAACAATTTGCATTATTGATTAAAATATTCAAATAAAAACGCTGTATAGTATGATATCTTATTTTGATAAGACAATATTTTTCACGATCTTTATCTCTACAATTCGATAAGAATAAAATGACAAAAACATCGATTAAGTGCAAATTTTATCGATTAAATGCATTTTTTGTAGATTTAAATTCAAAAAATCTTACATTTACCTTTGTCTAAATTCTAGTGCTGAATTTATTCGGTTTTGAGAATTTTAGATGGTTTTGATTAATTTAATAATAAATCGAACATAACAATTTTGAATTTTACTCGTTATGTTGTTGTTTTGTGTTACAAAATGAAATGGGAAAGCCGAAAACCAAAGAGAGTAGGCAAAATTAAAATACAAATACCACGCTTTATGAAAGCATTTTTACCCACAATCTGCTTGATGTTCTTAACCGTTTTTAGTTCGCAAGCGCAAACTACTAATGCCCCAGTTGCAAATCCATTTCCTTCTATCAGCACTTTAACAACTTGGGCAAGTTTAAATTCGCAGCAGCAATTTGATGTTGCTATTCGTGCAGTTGGATTTAAATTTGAAGTAAAAGAACCAGGTGAAGGATCTACAGCCTATACTTACATTCGTAAAGTAACTGTAAACGAAGTAAATTATACTGATAGAATTGTTTACAGAATTACAAACAACAACTCAGCAAGTATCATTTCATTAGTAACTGCTTCTACAGATTTAGTAAGTTTATATACACCGCAATTGGCTACTTTTAAAAACAACAATTGTAAAACTGAAATGTCTAAAGATAAAAACACAACTTGCAGCTGTTACGAAAGTGCAAATTTTGCAATCGATCTTTGCGACGAGCGTGTAAAACTTACAATGGGTGACGGAAACAAGTATTTTGTTTCTGTAGCAAAAAAATAATTAAAGAAACTACGTTTTCCAAATCTTTGCAGGTTTTATAAGCTTACAAAGATTTGGAACGCATTTCTTTTAAAATCTTATAAGTTTGGATTTTTGATTTCGTACCAGACTTCGATTTCTCCTTCATGTTCAAAAGAGTTTACGTAACGTAAGCCTAGTTTCTCGAGAATTTTTCTTGAATTTTCGTTACCTGCGTCCGCATATGCATAAAGTGCATCAACTTTCATTTCATTAAAAGCATAATTAACAAAAGCTTTTCCGGCTTCTGTTGCATATCCTTTTCCCCAATGTTTTTCAATCAAACGGTAACCAATTTCATAAAAGTTAGTATGTCCGTTAATTTCATCAGTAATAAACTTTATTCCTGACCAGCCCAAAAATTCATTAGTTTCTTTAAGAATAACAGCCCAGCGTCCTGTTCCAAAATCTTTATATTGTTTTTGAACAAAATGAATGTATTCAATACTTTGTTCAATATTTTTTACAGGATTATTTCCAACGAATAAATGCACATTTGGATTTGAATCTAATTCAAACATTCCATCAACATCAGAAAGAAGTAATTCCCGCAATAGTAAACGCTCAGTTTCAATTGGATTTTTCATCAAAATTTAATTTAAAATATATTTCTGTACTACTTCTGCCACTCCGTCATTATTATTTGAAGCCACAATTAAATCAGCCTTATCGCGTAATTCCGGCGTTACATTATCAACCCAAACACCAAGTCCGGCATATTCTATCATTGTCAGGTCATTTCCTGCATTACCAACAGCAATAATTTCGCTTTGAAGCACTCCAAGTTTTTGTGCCAAAAGTTTTAAGCTTGCCGCTTTATCAATGCCTTGCTGTGCAGCTTCCAGAAAAAAGGGTTTAGACATTGAAACACTTAAATGGGGCATTGTTGATTTTAAATCTTTTTCAACTTCTTTTAAATAAGCCGGATTTTCTAATAAAATACATTTTACAGCCGGTCTGTCAACATAATCTTTAAAACCAGCCACTTTGCGATGCACCATTCCGGTAATTTCTTTCTCAACTTCTATATACTCAGAATCTGTTTCGCTTATAATTTCATTATCTAAATAAGTAATAATATGCGTTTTCATTTTAACACTGTAATCGTACAATGCATGAATTTGTTCTATAGTAAGTTTTTGTTCAAACAAAACCAAATCGTCTTTAACACGGCTGATAATTGCTCCGTTAAACGAAATCATATAGGAATCGTTTAAATCTAATTCCAGTTCTTTGGCATAAACCGTCATTGCCGAAGTCGGGCGTCCGGATGCCAAAACAACATGAACTCCTTTTGCCTGAGCTTCTAATAAAACTTTTTTATTTAAATCAGAAATTTTGTGGTCGTCTGTCAACAAGGTATCATCCATGTCGAGAACTAACATTTTATATTGCATTTTTTTTAGTTTTCAGTCGCAGTTTACAGTCACAGCATCAGTAATTACTGAAAACTGCGGCTGTAAACTGAAAACTCTTAAAGACTCATTCTAAACTCTTCAATAACCGGATTTGCTTTTGCAAAATCTGTTTCCTGAATAAAAACCTCAACAGCCAGATCTGTACCGCCGAAACCTCCTAAACGAGCCGATTGAATATTATCTTTTTTTACTGTTTCTACTCCAGCTTCTTCTAATCTTTCCTGAAGAGCAATTGCAAGTATTTCACTTCCTGAATACACTTTCATTAATCCCATGGCATTTATTTTTTTTATAATTATTTAATTTATTCTAATATGATTTTTAACTGATTTTGAAAATCTTCATTCTCATTTACTCCAATATGCCCTTGATTTTTTAAAGGATAAAAATTTATTTTTGACTTTAAAAGCTCTTTTAATCTAACTGAATTATTAAAAGGAATTAATTGATCATCTGTTCCGTGAAAAATATAAATTGGAGCTTTTACTTCTGGAAGATAAACATTAGTTTCTAAACTAAACTTTTTCATAAAATCCGGAAAAAATGGAACTCGTGAACTTGACAGCTCTAAAAAATTATAATAGGGAGCCTGAAGTATTAAAGCTTTAGGTTTGTTCTCTACAGCTAGTTTTACAGCAAACCCAGACCCAATAGAATATCCGGCAATTATAATTTTATCTTTTGAATATCTTTTAGAAATTGAGTTGTAAACGATCGAAATATCTTTTGATAATTGTTCTTCATCTTCAATTTTACCCTCACTTTTTCCAAAACTTCTGTAATCAAGAATAAAAATGTCATAACCTAAAGAAGTATATCTTTTTGCAATGCTTCCCCAAGTTTCAAGTGTTCCAGCGTTTCCGTGTAAATAAAAAACAAGTCCTTTCGATTTTTCAGCTTTAAATAAAAGCCCGTTTAAATTTACGCCGTCAAACGATGTAATATTAATTTCTTCAAACTTTTGCTGATATCCAAATTTATAATCTTTAGGCAGTCTTGAACTATGAAAAACCAGTTCAACCTGATTAAAATAGACATAGGAAATTATTAAAATATAAATTACCAGAAAAAAACACAAAAGCGCAATAATCAAAAATTTAAATGTTTTAATAATTTCCATTAATCGAATTATAAAATTTCAAACTGCCTCTATTTCCTTTGGTATTCGTAAGTCACATTATAGGCACTTCCGGCCCAGAAGAATAACAAAAGAGCACCGCTGTTATCAGAAGCTTCATTTACTAAAAGATTGCCATTTTTATTTAGGCCTATTCTTCTTTTATTGTTTTCGCATCCGCCAAAAAGATACGGAATGTGGCGGCATTTCAAGAATTTGTTATCCAGATAAAACATTCCTTTTTTATATTTACCTGAAAGCACAGTATCTATAATAATCTCCGAATTTTCATGGATTTTTATAGACAATAAATTTTCGTTTTGAAATTTAAGATCGATTGAGCGATTGTTGTTTTCACTCTTCTTAAATATATTCTTTTTAAAACTGGAATTTGGCGTTACCATAAATTGGTAAACGTTATTTCTGACTAGTGAATCCGGAACTTTATTTTCTGAATCAAGTTCTTCCGGCTTGTCGTTCAGATATTTTACAATTGGATTTAGTGTATAACTTCCTTCTAGTTTAGAAATATCTTCTCTTTTTAAATTCTGCAGTACATTACTAAATTTCTTTTTTGAAAAACTGGCACAACTTAAAAAACTAGTTGTAATAAACATTGTAAGCAAAAAATATAAAAAATGTTTTCTCATTCGATGTTTATTACAATTTCAAGTTTCTCTAAATATTATTCTTCTTCCTCAATATCGTCGTCTTCTTCGTCAAGTTCTTCCTCGCCTTCTTCATCCATATCAAATAAATAAGGCTCTACAAGCATTTTATCTGCCAATATTTCGATACGCTCTGACAATGTTTCAGCAAAAATTAAACGCTGCGTTTTAGCAATACTGTTTGAAATACGCATGATCTTGGTTTCATGACGCAGTTTTAAAATAGGATCAGCATCATCTAAGATAAACATTCTTAAACGATTTACGTTATAACCAGCCGTTGAAAACATTTCGCTTAATTTATTTGGCGTTCCAATTAAAACATCGATTCCAGTAGAAACATAATTTTTATCGTAATCCATATCACCTTTATCATGCACGCCATAAACTTCGAGATTGGTATATTTTCCGTATTTCTCAAAAAGTTCTTCCATTTCAAGCACCTTTTCTTTGTCTTCAACAATAATCAAAGCACGAGGCGATTCTTCATTTTTTCCAGCTAACTGCTGAATAACATTCAGGACAATTGTAGTGGTTTTTCCGCTTTTTTCAGGAGAAATAATTATACAATCGGCGCCGCTTTTTATGGTCGAAAAAGTTTCCATCTGCAAAACATTTGCTTCTGTTAAACCATTTTCAATTAATCCGTCTTGTAATTTCTCGTTTATCTTTTTTAGTTTCATTTTTTTATGCTTTAAGCTTTAAGCTGTAGGCTATAAGCGAAAATTATTTAGTTTCTATAAAAGCTTAAAGCCTAAAGCTTACAGCCTAAAACGCGAAGCACTTATTTGCTTGCGAACATTTTCACGTCATTTTCGGAGATTTCACTGCCTCCTAAAATGATTAATCTTTCTACCACATTTCGCAGTTCACGAATATTTCCGGTCCAATCATATTCCTGCAGTAATTGTATAGCCTGCGCCGAAAATCCTTTAACCGCATTTCCTTGTTCTGATGCAATTTTCTCTGCAAAATGCGAAATTAAAGCTGGAATATCATCACGTCTTTCATTCAAAGGCGGTACTTTAATTAAAATTACTGCCAGACGGTGGTATAAATCTTCACGGAAACGACCTTCGGCAATTTCTGTTTTTAAATCTTTATTAGTTGCCGCAACAACACGAACATCAACTTTAATATCTTTATCGGCACCAACTCTTGTAATCATACTTTCCTGCAAGGCGCGTAAAACTTTGGCTTGCGCCGAAAGACTCATATCACCAATTTCATCTAAGAAAATAGTTCCTTTATCTGCAGCCTCAAACTTTCCGGCACGATCTTTCACTGCCGATGTAAAAGCACCTTTTACGTGTCCGAATAACTCACTTTCAATCAACTCACTCGGAATTGCTGCACAGTTTACTTCAATTAAAGGAAAACCAGAACGCTCACTTTTTTCGTGTAATTGGTGTGCTACTAATTCTTTTCCGGTTCCGTTTGGTCCCGTGATTAAAACTCTGGCTTCTGTTGGGGCTACTTTGTCAATCATTACTTTTATATGATTGATTGATTCGCTCTCACCAATCATTTCGTAATTTTTGCTGACTTTTTTCTTTAGAATTTTATTTTCAACTACTAATTGTTTTTTATCTAAAGCATTACGGACAGTATTCAATAAACGATTCAAATCCGGCGGTTTCGAAATATAATCAAAAGCTCCTAAACGCATAGTCTGGATCGCAGTTTCCATATCGCCGTGACCCGATATCATGACCATAGGAATTTCCGGCTTTATCTTTTTTGCTTCTTCTAAAACCTCAACACCGTCCATTTTTGGCATTTTGATATCGCACAAAACCAAATCATAATCGTTGTTTTTTATTTTTTCAAGTCCTGCAGCCCCATCTTCGGCTTCATCTACCTGATAGGAATCATTTTCTTCTGATAAAATTTTTACCAAAACTCTTCTAATCGCTGCTTCGTCTTCGATAATTAGTATTTTACTCATTTTTTTTGAGGTTCTAAGGTTCTGAGCTGCTAAGGTTCTGAGTTTTTTTTATTTTAAGCAGCTAAAGAAAACCTTAGCGACTTAGTTCCTTAGAACCTTAGCAGCTTTTAAAAAATTAATATTTAAGCCACTTATACAATTCCTTCCATGTTGGTTTTTTGCCGTACATTAAAATACCTACCCGGTAAATTTTAGCTGCGAACCATACAACAAGGAAAAATGAAGCAAACAATAATGATACCGAAATTGCAATTTGCCACCACGGCACGCCAAACGGTATACGCATTAACATAACTATTGGCGAGGTTAACGGAATCATCGAAAACACAACTGCAATAGTTCCGTGCGGATCGTTTACTACAGTAAAAAATCCGATGTAAACACTTAGTATCAGCGGCATTAAAATTGGTAATAAAAACTGCTGTGAATCTGTTTGATTATCAACTGCTGCTCCAATTGCGGCATAGAATGAACTGTATAGAAAATATCCTCCAATAAAATAAATTACAAAACCAATTATAATGCTTGCTATTGGCAGATTCCATAATTCTGCAATATACATTTGCGCAGAACCTGAAAATTGATGCTGAGCCGTTTGCATCATTTCTGGTGAAATTCTTGCCGTTGGCCCTACATTTACGCCAAAAAATGCCGAAGCTGCAAACATTAATCCCAAACCAATAATAGCCCAAATCATAAACTGTAAAATTCCGGCCAGCGAAGTTCCTACAATTTTACCAATCATTAACTGAAATGGTTTTACTGATGAAATAATGATCTCGATAATTCTATTTGTTTTTTCTTCGATTACGCTTCGCATTACCATATTTCCGTAAATGATAATAAACATCATAATCAAGTATCCAAATGCACCGCCAATTCCAATTTTAATTTCGTTTAATCCTTTTAGACTTTCTTCTCCGGAAGCTTTAACCAAGTGAATATTAACATTTGACTGTGCTTTTTGAATTGCCAGCGTATCTAGTTTAGCTTCTTCGAGATTTAGTTTTGTAATTTTATTTCCAATGATATCCTGTGTGTTCTCGATAAAAGAAATACTTGGGCTGTTATTAGAAATAAATTCAATTTTACTTTCTAAATCTTTTTTATCATTTGTTTTTGGGATAACAATTAAACCGCTGAAATTTTCTTTTGTAATACTGTCTTTTAAAGCTTTTACTTCAATTTCAGATAAATTATAATATTTAAACTCTGAACTGTTTTTGTTTTCTTTCAAAAAATCGGCAGCAAAAAGTCCAGTTTCATCATGAATCGCTATTCGTTTCGTTTCGGCTTTCATTGAACTTAAATAGCCGATAAAAACAGCAATAGCTACAAATAAAAGCGGACTCAAAAAAGTCATGACAACAAAAGATTTATTGCGGACTTTGGCAATAAATTCTCTTTTTATAATTAATGAAATAATACTCATTTCTTGATTTTAGATTTTAGATTGTTGACTTTAGATTTTTAAATTTCAGGATTAATTCTGAAATCTATCCTGAGGCTTCGGGACTGAAATCTAAACTTTATTTTCTGTAACTGTCTGGATAAAAATATCGTTAATGCTTGGAATTTTTTCCACGAAATGTGTTACTTGTCCGCGCTGCGTCAAAACATTTAATAATTCGTTTGGTGAAGCATTTCCTATTTGAATATTCAATTTTAAATCATCATTTAAAGATTTAAAACTCGCAGGAGAAACAGTAAATTTTTGTGTAATGTCATACATCAAACCTTCAACATTATTTGTCAGGATTCCCACTTCAAAACTGTTCGTTCTAAATTGACGTTTTACATCAACAACTTTTCCTTCAATTAATTTATTTGATTTGTGGATTAAGGCAATGTTTTCACAAAGCTCTTCTACGCTTTCCATTCGGTGCGTAGAAAAAATTATAGTAGAGCCTTGTTCTTTTAATGCCAGAATTTCATCTTTAATAACATTGGCATTTACAGGATCAAATCCAGAAAAAGGCTCATCTAAAATAAGCAGTTTTGGTTTGTGCAAAACACAAACTACAAACTGAATTTTTTGCGCCATTCCTTTAGAAAGTTCCTGGATTTTTTTGTTCCACCAGCCTTGAATTCCTAAACGGTCAAACCAATAATCCAATTGTTTTTTGGCTTCGGTTTTAGAAAGTCCTTTCATTTGAGCAAGATATAAACATTGCTCCCCTACTTTCATTGAACTGTACAAACCTCTTTCTTCCGGCAGATAACCAATTGTCTGCACGTGTTTGGGATGTAATTTTTCTCCATCTAAAATTATCTCACCGCTATCCGGAAGTGTAATTTGATTTATGATTCGAATAAGGGATGTTTTTCCAGCTCCATTTGGACCTAAAAGTCCATATATACTGCCTTTTGGCACATTTAATGAAACTTCGTTAAGCGCTACATAATCGCCATATTGTTTTACGACTTTATGTACTTCTAGTAAGTTGCTCATTTTATTTTTTAGGTTTTCTTTTAGCGGCTTTTTTTATTTTAGCCAACAATCTGTAAAAGTAAATAATTCATAGCGAATCTGCATTATAATACACAAAAAACCCATTCTATTTGTATAGAATGGGTTTTTGTTTTATATAAACCTCTTAGAGAAAGTTTAGATTATGAGAACATATCTTTTACTTTTTCAAAAAATGATTTCTCTGATTTTTCAGGACTTGGAACAAAGTGTTCATCGTTTAAAGCATTCTCAAAGAATTGTTTTTGTTCTTTGTTTAATGTTTTTGGAGTCCAAACGTTTACGTGAACTAATAAATCTCCGCTTCCGTAACCATTTAAACTTGGAATTCCTTTTCCTTTTAATCTTAAGATTTTTCCAGACTGAATTCCTTCTTCTAATTTAATACGAACTTTTCCATTAATAGCTTCAATATCTTTTGAAGCTCCTAAAACTGCTTCTGGGAAACTGATGTATAAATCGAAGTGAACGTTTTCACCTTCACGTTTCAAAAATTCGTGCTCTACTTCTTCAATTGCAACAATTAAATCTCCAGGAATACTATTTCCTGGTGCATCGTTACCTTTGTTAGAAACTTTTAACTGCATTCCATCAACAACTCCCGCAGGAATTTTGATTGATACTGTTTCATCTTCCTGAACCATTCCCTGAGCATCTGCTTCGGCAGGTCTTTTGTCTAAAATCTGACCAGAACCGCCACAGGTAGGACAAGTTGATGCAGACTGCATTCTTCCTAAAATAGTATTGGTTACACGCATTACTTGTCCCTGACCGTTACAAGTTGTACAAGTTTTATACGTTACGCCTTTAGCCTGAACTTTACGTTTTACTTTAACTTTTTTCTCAACTCCATTTGCAATTTCTTCTAAAGTCAGTTTTACTTTAATTCGAAGATTGCTTCCTTTTGCACGGCGAGGACCTCCGCCTCCGCCTCCGAAACCGCCAAATCCACCTCCAAAAATATCACCAAACTGGCTGAAAATGTCATCCATATTCATACCACCGTGACCGCCAAATCCGCCAGAACCATCAAATGCCTGATGTCCATATTGATCGTATTTTGCTTTTTTCTGCGGATCACTTAAAACTTCATACGCTTCTGCCGCTAATTTGAAGTTTTCTTCTGCCTCTTTGTCGCCTGGATTTTTATCAGGATGGTATTTTAAAGCACTTTTTCTATATGCTTTTTTAATTTCGGCAGCATCAGCATTTTTTGAAATGCCTAGTATTTCGTAAAAATCTTTTTTCATAATTAGATTAAGTTCCAAATCTTATCCCGAAGCTTCGGGACCAAAATCCAAAATAATTCATCGGACTTTGTTTACATTTTTTTAGTTTCCAACAACAACTTTAGGATAACGAATAATTTTTTCTCCTAATTTGTATCCTTTTTCAATAACATCTACAACTTTCCCTTTTAATTTATCCGATGGAGCTGGAATTTGGGTAATTGCTTCAGCAATATCAGCATTGAATGCATCTCCTGCCTGAATTTCAACCTGCTCTAAGCCTTTAGAAACTAAAGTGCTTTTTAATTTTTCGTGAATCAGTTGAACACCTTTTTTCAAATTTTCATCATCAGATTTGTTGATCTCTACAGCTGCTCTGTCGAAATCATCTAAAACAGGAAGCATAGCCAATAAAACTTCTTGGTTTGCCGTTTTAAATAAATCGATACGCTCTTTTGAAGTTCTTTTTTTGTAATTTTCAAATTCAGCAAATAATCTCAGAAACTTATCTTTTTCTTTCGCCAAGTCTTGGGCTAATTGCTCCTCAACACTTAATTCTTCAACAATTAACTGCTCTCCGTTTGCATTGTTCTCTAACGTTACATCGTCTAATTCCTGATCGAATTCTGTATTTTCCGTAGTCATATTACTTTTATTTTTAAAAATATTCTTAAACTTCATTTTTTATTTCTTTCTTTTGGATTGCAAAAGTACTGCCAAATCTCATAAAATGTCAAATTGTCACTTTATTAGTTATGAGACTTTTAAAAACAGAAAACAGTCCGTGAAATTTTATTATAATTTTAAGACTATTACGTTTTAGTTGTCGTATATTTGAGTACCAAAGTATAATTAAATTATTACCTAACAAAATTGAATTTAAGGGTTGGCTTCGGCCTCTAAATAATTATTAATTCAAGTTTACCTTATATTAAAAAAAGCTTCGCCTTTATAGAGACGAAGCTTTTTTTTATACTTAACTATTTAATTTTGCACGGGCGGAGGGATTCGAACCCCCATCAACGGTTTTGGAGACCGCTATTCTACCCTTGAACTACGCCCGTAACTTAAGGTCGGCAAATTAAAAGTTTTTTTTCTTTACAGGCAACTATTTTAGGCAGAGATTTAAAAAGAAAATCCTTTAAATGACTGTAATCTACAGCAAAAATCTCCACTCCAGACAGTTAACCTAACAAAGTATTTTTTAATCCTTCAAAATCTACAGACACCTGTTCTCCAGTCACTAAATTTTTAAGCGCATAAGAATTTGAATTAATTTCCTGATCTCCGACTAATACAGCAAACGGAATCAAACGTTTATCTGCATATTGAAATTGTTTACCCACTTTTACATTATCCGGATATAACTCTACTTTTATATTTTCCTGTCTTAATTTTTGAATAGCTTTTGAAGCATATAAAGCTTCTTTGTCTCCAAAATTTAAAAATATAGCTTTTGAAGCAGCAGCAACTGTTTCAGGAAATAATTGTAATTCTTCTAAAACCAGATAAATTCTATCCAATCCAAAAGAGATTCCAACACCGCTCATATTTTTTAAACCAAAAATACCAGTCAAATCGTCGTATCTTCCGCCTCCGCCAATAGAGCCCATTGCAACGGTTTTTGGCGCCGCTACTTCAAAAATAGCTCCTGTATAATAATTTAAACCACGAGCTAATGTCACATCAAGATCTAAAACTGCAGTAGACAAACCTAAATCTGCAACATTGTCACAAATAAACTTCAATTCTTCAACTCCTTTCATTCCTTCTTCAGAAGAAGACAATAAGTCCGAAAGCTGTGCAATTTTGTCTGCAAAAGTTCCTGAGAAACTAAAAAGTGGTTGCACTTTTACTAAAGCATCTTCAGAAATTCCTTTTTCGATCATTTCTTTCTTTACGCCGTCTTCACCAATTTTGTCTAATTTATCAAGCGCAACTGTAAAATCAATCAATTTATCTGAAGCGCCAATTACCTCAGCAATTCCAGATAAAATTTTTCGGTTATTGATTTTAATTGTAACTCCTTCTAATCCTAAAGAGGTAAAAACAGTATCATATAATTGAACTAACTCAACTTCCTGCCATAAAGATTTCGAACCTACAACATCAGCATCACATTGAAAGAATTCTCTAAAACGACCTTTTTGCGGATTATCTGCTCTCCAAACCGGCTGAATCTGATATCTTTTAAAAGGAAATTCGATTTCACTTTGGTGCTGTACCACATATCTTGCAAACGGAACTGTTAAATCGTAACGCAACGCTTTTTCAGAAATTTTTCCTGTAAATTTATTCAGCTCAATTCTTTGCTCTAAAGTTATTTTTTCAGCAGAATTTAATTGTAATTCTTCGATTGATTCTGGCAATTCGATTTTACTTTTATTGTAGAAAAAATTACCTGAATTTAAAATTTTGAAAATCAGACGATCTCCTTCTTCTCCATATTTTCCCATTAAGGTATCTGAATTTTCAAACGAAGGCGTTTCGATTGGCTGAAAACCAAATTTTTCAAAATTAGCTTTTATAGTCTGAATAATATATTGACGTTTTGACACCTCAGCTGGTGAAAAATCTCTTGTCCCTTTTGGTATACTTGGTTTTGAAGCCATCTTCTTTATTTTAAGATTGTTGATTTTAGATTTTAGATTTCTTTTGAAACTCAAATTCAAAAACCTTTAAGATTAATTTATTTATTATTTTTTGATTGCAGGTTCTTTAGACTTTCGACTTTATGACCTTCCAGCTTTCGACTTAATTTAAGTCTGCAAATATCTTACTTTTTAAAATAAATAATAACACTTCGAAAACAAACTTGTAACAAAAACCGTATTTTCGTGACAAATTGGTCATGATGCTAAAATTATTTAAAGAAAATATCCGAATTGCTTTTGGTTCCATCAAAACTCAATTACTGCGAACCATTCTTACGGTTTTAATTATTGCGATCGGAATTACCGCTTTGGTTGGAATTCTTACAGTTGTAACAGCACTTGAAAATACTGTTTCAATCAATTTTGCCTCAATGGGAGCTAATACTTTTAACATTAACCAATACGAAAACACGGTTCGAAATCGCGGCGGAAATGAACGTGAAATTATCAACCCAATTATTTCCTATCCCGAAGCTGTTGCTTTTAAAAACAAATACAAATACCCTTTTACCGAGACTTCTCTTTCGTTTACTGCAACATCAAAAGCCGAAGTAAAATTTTTAGATACTAAAACTGATCCCGAAATTACCATTTTGGGTGTCGACGAACATTTTATTTCTAACTCAGGTTTAGAAACCACTTTAGGCAGATCTTTTAATCAATTTGACATTGACAATAATACCTATACCTGTGTTGTAGGTTCAGATTTTGAAAAGGGCTTATTAAAAGATGTCAACCCAATTGATAAAGTAATTTCTATTCGCGGTGCCCGTTTTAAAGTTATCGGCGTTTTAAAAGAAAAAGGTTCGACTTTTGGAAATAGTCAGGATTTACGGGTTTTAATTCCTATACAGGTTGCCAGATCTTTATTTACAGCACCCAATATCAATTATACTATCAGTGTTATGGTTTCTAAAAAAGAACTTTTAGACGAAGCCGTTGACAATGCAACCAGCACAATGAGAAGGGTTCGAAAACTAAGTCCGGTTCGTGACAATAATTTTGGCATTGGCCGAAGCGACGATTTAATCAATCGAATTTTAGGTATTACACAATATTTAGGCTGGGCATCCTGGATTATTTCGATCATTACAATTTTAGGATCTTCAATTGCTTTAATGAATATTATGATTGTTTCGGTTACAGAACGTACACGCGAAATTGGAGTTAGAAAAGCGCTTGGGGCAACAAAAATTACAATTTCTGTTCAGTTTTTTATCGAAACTTTATTAATTGGACAAATTGGCGGTTTAGTTGGAATTGTTCTGGGAATCCTGATTGGTTTTGCTTTTGCGGCTGCAATGAGTTTTGCTTTTGTGATTCCGTGGATGGCAATTTTTGCCGCTTTTGCAACTAGTTTTATGGTAGCAATAGTTTCTGGTTTATATCCTGCCATAAAAGCATCTCAATTAGATCCTATTGAGGCTTTGCGATACGAGTAATTTTTTTTAGTTTTCAGTCGCAGTCGCAGTTCCCAGCTTAACCGTGACTGAATACTGTGACTGAATACTGCGACTAAAAACTAAAATTTAAATATTAACTTTTATCATTCGGTCGTTATCGTAAATATCTTTTCGGAGATCAATATTGATAAAATCCATTTTACCCAGAAGTTCTATCATTTCTTTTCCTAAATATTGATTGATTTCAAAATAAAGCTGTCCCTTTGCCAAAAGATTGTTTTGTGCCAGCGAAGCTATTTTTCTGTAGAAAAGTAAAGCATCGTTGTCATCAACAAAAAGTGCTAAATGAGGTTCATAATCCAAAACGTTCTTTTTGATTTCTTCTTTTTCAAGATTGCGTACATAAGGCGGATTAGAAACTATGACATCATATTTACATTTTAATTCTTCGGCTTGTAAAATATCCTGAAATATAAAAGTTACATTAACATCATTTCTAATGGCATTTCGCTTCGCAGTTTCGATTGCTTTTTTTGAAACATCGATAGCATAAACATCTGCATTTGGCAGATTTTTAGCGAGTGAGACAGCAATACAGCCGCTTCCGGTACCAATATCAAGAATTTTTATTTTTTCTTTTCTATCAATTCCTTTATTTTCACTAATAATCCATTCGACTAACTCTTCGGTTTCGGGTCTCGGAATTAAAACATTTTCGTTTACTTCAAAATCCAAACCGTAGAAATTTGTTTTTCCTAATAAATATTGAATTGGAACTTCTTTTTTCAGCTGGGCTAACAATGAATCCCAAACAACAAAATCTTCTTCTGTAAAAGCTAATTCGTGATTTAATGCTAAATCTATTTGACGCAGTTTGTGTTTATCTTCTAAAATTAAATAGAAAAAACTCTCTGCTTCGTACGCATCGTACAAAGAAGATAATTCCTTAATAAACTGAGTACGATATTGCTTGATTTTCATTTTATATATCTGTTATTTAGATAGTCTTTTTTATTTAGCAGTCGAACTGCACGGCTATTTCTGAAACTTTTTTCACTGAATTTTCATTTTCAGCTTTTGACGAAAGAAATAAAATCACACGCTCTTCTTCATAATCTCTGTTTGCTCCAAAAACAAAGTCGAGTTTTCCGTCGCCGTCAATATCTCCTGCAAAAAGAAACTCTACAAAGGTGTCATTAAAAGATGCTTCGGTCAGAATCAGTTTTTCAGGATTATTACCAATGGTTAAGTATAATTTATAATCTTCTACTTTTTTAAAGATTTCAATTTTATCATCATCTGTGCTTACTTTTTCTTCAGATAAAACTTTTCCTTCTCCGCGTAAAGTATAATTGACATTATTAAAAGTAAAACTCATTTTTTCTTTAGGCCAGATTTTATCTCTTTCAATTTTAAGAGATTTTATTTTTCCGGTTTTCAATTTAGGATCGTCCATTAAAAGCAGCACCTTTTTTTCAGGCATAATAGAAAGCGTAGAATCGCCTGAACATTCACTGTATCCTTTTTCAATTTTAAAATTTGCTTTTCCTAAAAAAAATTCTCCATTTTCCTCGTACAACTCAACCCATTTTTGGTTTAAAGCTTTTACAGGATTTTGGTTATCATAAGTTCGATAAGTTTGGGGTATTAAAATATCGAATTCATTTTTAAAGGCTTCTTCAGTAACGGCTGTACTTTCACTTTCCTCAGTTTTAACAACTGAATCTTTGACAACTACAGCTTTGTCTGCCGCTTTTTCTTGTTTAACATCTTTACAAGAAAACAATACTGAAACTAAAAGAATAGCAAAAACATTTTTTTTCATTGGCTTATAATTTTTTCAACATCCAGACAGGGCAGGAATTATGTCCGGTGCAACCTAACGGAGCGTCTAAATATTCAAATCCTGATTTTCTATATAATTTTTGAGCAGCATGCATAAACGGCATTGTCTCGATATAACATTTTTCAAATCCAAAATTTCTTGCGCTCTCCAAACATTCATCCATCATTTTGCTTCCAATTCCTAATCCGCGCACTTTGGGCAAAAAATACATTTTTTGTAATTCACAAATTTCAGGATCTCCATTTTCTAAAGGAGCAATTCCTGCACAACCCAAGATTTCACCTTCACTTTCTACTACAAAATAAACCGATTTTGGTTTGCAGTACTCTTCAAACATTAAATCTAAATATGGATCTTCATAAGCGGTACCTACTTTTGGAATTTCCATTTCATCAAAAACTGATCTTATTAATTTCGCAACTGATTGATTGTCTTCTTTTTCAATCTTTCTGATAACCCAATTTTTCATTTTATTTATTCACTTATATCTACAAAAATAAAAATACTTTTTCGATAGTTTCATAACAATTTGTAATGTTTCACAACAATAGCTATAAGATTAGACTCAAAATTTAAAAATAAGTTACTTTTGCAAAGTGAATAAACATGAGAAATATATTAAACGATGCATAGAGCTTGCTAGAAATGGCTTTGGAACAACATATCCAAATCCGATGGTGGGGAGTGTAATTGTTTATGAAGATACCATTATTGGTGAAGGCTGGCATAAAAAAGCCGGTGAACCGCACGCCGAAGTTAATGCAGTTCGATCTGTAAAAGACAAATCGTTATTAAAAAAAGCTACAATTTATGTCAGCTTAGAACCTTGCTCCCATTTTGGAAAAACACCTCCTTGCTGTGATTTGATTATTGCAAACGAAATTCCAAATGTGGTTGTAGGAACAGTCGATCCAAACGAAAAAGTAGCAGGCAGAGGAATTAAAAAATTAATTGAAGCCGGTGCCAATGTTGTAGTTGGAATTTTAGAAGATGAATGTAACGAACTCAACAAACGTTTTTTTACATTTCACCAAAAAAAACGACCGTATATTATTTTAAAATGGGCCGAAAGTCTGGACGGATTTCTCGCTCCTGAAAAAGAAATCGATCAGGAAAGAAAACCAGTTTGGATTACCAATCAATATTCTCGTCAATTAGTTCATAAATGGCGAAGTGAAGAACAGGCTATTTTAGCAGGAACTCAAACGGTTATTGACGACAATCCGAAATTAAACGTCAGAGATTGGTCTGGAAATAATCCGGTCAGAGTAATTTTAGATCAAAACAACCGAATTTCTAAAGACAGTTTTGTTTTTGATGAAAGTGTAAAAACTATTGTTTTTACGAAATCTGAAAACATGATTTCGACAGAAAATACGATTTTTGAAAAAATTGATTTTGATAAAAATATAATTGAAAATATTTTAACTGTTTTATACCGGCATCAAATTCAATCTATAATTATTGAAGGAGGCAGACAGACTTTAGAATCTTTTATAAATGAAAATATTTGGGATGAAGCCCGAATATTTGTTGGAAAAAACACTTTTAAGAAAGGGACCAAAGCTCCGGAACTTCAAAAACAAAATGCCATTAAAACTTATATTCAAAACGACGAATTAATATATGTAAGAAATCATGATTGATACGATAATTTTTGACTTTGGAGATATTTTTATCAATTTAAACAAACAAGGAACAATTTCTGGCTTGCAAAAATTAGGTCTGAAAGAATGGAATGCTGAACTTGACCGCTTGAATTTATTATTTGAAACTGGAGATATTTCATATGATGATTTTGTGGGCGGATTTCAAAAACAACTTCCAAATACTTCTACAGAAGAAATTTTGGAAGCCTGGAATGCGGTTTTAGCAGATTTCCCTTCTTATAGATTAGATTTCGTAAAAGAGCTTTCAAAAAAATACCGTTTGTTTTTATTAAGCAATACTGACTCTATTCATATTGCCACTTTCGAAAAAACTGTCGGCGTTCCTTTTTATACTGATTTTTACAATTGTTTTGAAAAAGTTCATTTTTCATTTGAAATTGGAAAAAGAAAACCAAATGCTAATTCGTATCAGCATTTAATTGATGAACATAATTTAGTTCCACAAAAGACTTTATTTGTTGATGACAAAAAAGAAAACACAGATGTCGCTGCAGTATTAGGTTTGCATGTTTGGAATTTACAAGTTGGGCAGGAAGATGTTGTGGATTTGTTTGATAAAAACATACTATAAAATATCTTGCCGCAGATTAAAAGGATTAAAAAGATTTTTTACTTATAATTCTGCAGCAAAAAAAACAATTTAGAATATTAGATTTGGAATATAACGATACGTATCAAACCATTGCCAGAGAATCAGAAGAAGTGCTTTTTAAAGAAAAAGGAAGCAAATTCTTTGGTTATGCTTTTCCTATAGAAAGTGAGGAGGAAGTAAAACCTATTATTGAGGATTTACGAAAACTTCATCCACATGCTGTACATTATTGTTATGCTTATCAATTAGGAACAGCTCCCAAAATTTCTTATCGTGCAAATGATGATGGAGAACCAAGCAACACCGCGGGAGCACCAATTTACGGACAGATACAATCTTTTGGCGTAACGAACGTTCTTGTAGTTGTGGTTCGTATTTTTGGAGGCACAAAATTAGGAGTCGGCGGATTAATTGCGGCATATCGAACAACTGCACAGATAACATTAGAAGTTTGTGAAATTGTTGAAAAAACGATCGATGTTCATTTTTTAATTTCTTTTGATTATAAAAACATGAACAAAGTAATGCGTGTTATAAAAGAAAAAAAACTGGAAATAACATCTCAGGAAATGGAAATAGATGAAAATTCCGGTCTTCCAATTGGGAAAATCATCACAAAAACGCGAAAAAAAAATGCCGAAATGATATTCGACATTTTTGATTTAATGTTTGAAATTGATGTTAAAATTATATAATTTAGTATAAAAACGTATCTGGATTTAACAATTATTCCATCGTTTTAAACAATTCTAAAATATAATCTGGAGGTGCCGTTGGGCGGCCCGTTTTTAACGAAATAAATACTAAAATAAACACTGCCGTTGTTAATAACTCATTTGCCTCGTTATAAATTTCGCAGTCAAATTCGATCTTAACAGATGACTGGCTTTTGAATGTTGTATGAATAGTTAAAAGCTCATCGTAACGAGCAGATTTTTTATAGTTGATCTGCATGGAAACAATTGGAAGTCCAATACCGCTTTCTTCCATGCTTTTATACGAAATCCCTTTATTTCTAAGCCATTCCACGCGTCCAATCTCAAAATAAGGCACATAATTTCCGTGATAAACAACTCCCATTTGGTCAGTTTCGGAGTAACGAACACGCACTTGCGTTTGATGTTTTTTCATTATTAATGTATTAAAAAAATTTAAATTATTCAAGCCCTCTTACAACATTTTTTTATAAAATTAGATACCAAAATATTTTTTTTTACAGAAATTTGTTCACATATTTGTTATCCCGAAATAAGGAATAAAATCGCTCCTTTTTTTACAGGAGAATCTTTATTAATAATATAAAAATTTATTTGAATCTATGACTAAAACTGCTCAATCGGTATGGGAAAACTGTTTGTCTTTTATAAAGGACAATATTCAAGATCAAGCATACAAAACTTGGTTTGAACCAATCAAATCAGTTGAGCTAACCGATAACGCGTTATATATTCAAGTACCAAGTAAATTTTTCTACGAATGGCTCGAAGAGCATTACGTAAAATTATTAAAAGTTGCACTTACCAAAGAACTTGGAAAAAATGCAAAGTTACTCTATAAAATTAAAATGGAGAACACTTATGGAAATAAACAGCCATTTACCGAACAGCTGCCAAGTTCCAACAGAGTTCCAATGAAACCGCAAGAGGTTGATGCTCCGTTTAAAAACTTAAATCCTGAGCTTAAAAATCCTTTTGTAATTCCTGGAATCCGAAATTTAAAAATTGAATCTCAGTTAAATCCTAATTACAGTTTTGACAATTTCCTTGAAGGAGATTCTAACCGTTTAGCCCGTTCTGCCGGTATGGCTGTTGCCAATAAACCTGGAGGGACTTCATTTAATCCTTTGTTGATTTTTGGAGGAGTTGGTTTAGGAAAAACACACTTAGCACACGCTATTGGGGTTGAAGTAAAAGACAAATATCCTGAAAAAACGGTTTTATATATATCTGCCGAAATTTTCACACAACAATATATTGATTCGGTTAAAAAGAACAATCGTAACGATTTCATTCACTTTTACCAATTAATCGACGTTTTGATTATTGATGACGTTCAGTTTTTATCTGGTAAATCAGGAACTCAGGACGTATTTTTCCACATTTTCAATTACCTGCACCAAAACGGAAAACAAGTAATCTTAACTTCTGATAAAGCTCCTGTTGACATGCAGGATATTGAACAGCGTTTATTATCTCGTTTTAAATGGGGATTATCTGCTGAACTTCATCAGCCTGATTATGAAACCCGTATCTCGATCTTAAAAAACATTTTGTATCGTGATGGTGTTGATATGCCGGAGGACATTCTTGAATATGTTGCCCGCAATATCAAATCTAATGTAAGAGAATTAGAAGGTGCTATTATCTCTCTTATTGCTCAGTCTTCTTTCAACAAAAAAGAAGTTACGATTGAATTAGCAAAAAGTGTAGTTGAGAAATTTGTTAAAAACGTAAAGAGAGAAATCTCTATCGATTATATCCAAAAAATTGTTTCCGATTATTTCCAGCTGGATATCGAAACGCTTCAATCTAAAACAAGAAAGAGGCATGTTGTTCAGGCTAGACAATTGGCCATGTTTTTTGCAAAGAAATTTACTAAAGCTTCTTTAGCAAATATTGGTTCACAAATTGGAGACCGCGATCACGCAACTGTATTACACGCTTGTAAAACTGTTGACAATTTAGTTTCTACAGACAAACAATTCAAAAAATTTGTCGAAGACATCAACAAAAAACTAACGCTATAACGCGAATCATGCCAGTAAAAGTTTTAATGGTTTGTTTGGGGAATATTTGCAGATCTCCTTTAGCAGAAGGAATTTTAGCATCAAAATTACCCGCAGACAAATTTATTGTAGATTCTGCCGGAACAGGATCATGGCATGTAGGACACTGCCCCGATAAGCGTTCCATAGATGTTGCCCGCAAAAACGGAATCAACATAAGCGCACAAAAAGGCAGACAGATTAAATCATCCGATTTTGATGAATTTGATTATATCTATGTAATGGATAATTCAAATTTTCGCGATGTAGTTCATCTGGCTAAAACTCCTGAACATAAAAATAAAGTTCGTTTAATTCTTAACGAATTATTCCCAGACGAAAATGTTGATGTTCCAGATCCCTATTATGGTTCTGCAAATGGTTTTGACAACGTTTACCAAATGCTAGACGAAGTAACAGATTTAATTGCTGACCAGCTTCTAAAAAAACATTCTTAATTCAATTGTTTCTGCAAAAGAGATAGTTGAATTTTTTAATTTTAAACACATACACATGAAACTTCTCGGAAAATTATATCTTATTCCAACTACAATGGGCGAAAGCGATCCGATGGATGTTTTACCACAAACGGTAAGAAGAACGATAGAAGTTATCGACCATTATATTGTTGAAAACGATAAAACAGCCAGAAAATCTATAAAAGCCGTTTATCCAGAAAAAAAACAATCTGAACTTGTTCTTTTTACTTTAAACAAACGAACTGAACCAAGCGAACATTTAGACTTTATAAAACCTTTATTAGAAGGTAAAAATATGGGATTAATGAGCGAAGCCGGATGTCCGGGCGTTGCTGATCCTGGTGCCGTAATTGTAAAATTGGCACATGAAAAAGGAATTCAGGTTGTTCCATTAGTTGGCCCCTCTTCTATTCTATTAGCGATGATGGCTTCTGGAATGAATGGACAGAGTTTTACTTTCAATGGTTATCTACCAATTGACAAAGACGAAAAAAAATCGGCAATACGTCATTTTGAGAGATTATCTCAGGACAAAAACCAATCACAGTTATTTATTGAAACACCTTATAGAAACAATAAATTGATCGAAGATCTTTTACAGATTTTAAATCCGTCGACACATTTATGTATTGCTACAGATATTACACTGCCAACGGAATTCATAAAAACCTTGAAAGTTTCGGATTGGAAAAAATTGAAAATCGATATTGACAAACGACCAACTATTTTTATTATTCATAAAATCTAATTGAACCTAGATAATGAAAAAGGCTTTAATTCTAATTTTGACTTCAATCTGTTTTGTACAATGTAATTCTTCAACAGATACTAAAGATTCAAAAAACAAAAAAACGGAACAAAATATTACTAAAGAAAACAACTCTGAAGAGTTTCTTCCTGAAGTTAATTCAACTGTTAATAAAGATACAGTTAAAATAAAAGAGGACACTAAAATATATGATATTGACTCAATAGATGTAAAACCTGATTTTGATAAAGGAATTGCAAAACTTCATAAATTTATTAGAAACAATTACAAATATCCTGACGAAGAACTTCAAGTAAAAGGAATAGTTGATGTAAATTTTGTAGTTGAAAAGGATGGCACACTAACTGATATAACAGTTACCAAAGATGCTGATTATGGAACAGGAAAAGAAGCGATTCGCATTCTAAAAAAATGTCCAAAATGGCTTCCAGGCACACAAAACAACAAACTTGTGAGAGTTCGTTACTATTTAACTATACCAATAGATGTATATCATGAGCAAGCTCCCTAACGTAACCACAAGCATTTTCACAGTAATGTCTAAAATGGCATCTGAATATAATGCGATAAATCTTTCACAGGGATTTCCAAATTTTCCTGTTGACGAAAGATTAACAGATATTGCCGCAAGATTATCCAAGGAAAACGTACATCAATATACACCAATGGCAGGTTATCCGCCATTGATGAATAAAATTGCAAAGCTGATTCAGGATTCTTATAAAAGAACCATTAATCCAGATTTAGAACTTTTGGTTACAGCCGGAGCAACTCAGGGAATTTTCACTACAATTTTAGCTTTAGTAAAAGAAAATGACGAAGTAATTATTCTTGATCCAAGTTATGATTCTTACGAATCTCCTGTTTTACTCTGCAAGGCAAAACCAGTTCGTGTGGCACTAAATGACGATTATACTCCAAATTGGGAAACAATCGAAAAAGCTTGTTCTGCAAAAAGCCGAATGATTATTATCAATAATCCACATAATCCGACGGGAAAAATTTTAACTGAAAATGATTTTATTCAGCTAAAAAATCTTCTTGAGAAATATCCAGACATTATTGTTTTGTCTGACGAAGTTTACGAATACATTACTTTTGAAGAAAAACATATTTCGGCACATACCAAAAGCTTTCTTTTAGACCGCTGTATTATGGTTTCTTCTTTTGGAAAATCCTTTCATATTACTGGCTGGAAAATTGGCTATACCATTGCGCCAGAACATTTAATGAAAGAAATCAAAAAAGTGCATCAGTTTTTGGTTTTCAGCGTAAACAGCATTTCACAGTTTGCAATCAGCGAATATCTGGATGTTGTTGATGTAAATCTGCTTGGAAAATTCTATCAGGAAAAAAGAGATTACTTTCAGAAACTGCTTCAAAACAGTCGCTTTGAACTAAAACCTTGCGAAGGAACCTATTTTCAGGTTGCTTCTTATGCCAATATTTCAAATGAAGATGATGTTACTTTCTGCAAAAATCTAATAATTAATCACGGAGTAGCTGCCATTCCAATTTCTACTTTTTATTCAGATCATAAAGATCAAAAATTAATTCGTTTTTGCTTTGCAAAAGATAATTTTACGCTGGAAGCAGCTGCAAAAAAATTGTGTGAGATATAAAGTTTATCAAAATTTTATAACATTATTATGCGTGCATCCTATTATTTTAATTAATATTGTAAAAAAAGAAAAGTATGAGTTACACAGATAAAATGTTACGAGACGACGCTTTAAAAGGTAAAGTTATTGTAGTTACTGGCGGCGGAAGCGGTTTAGGTAAAGCAATGACCAAATATTTTTTAGAATTGGGCGCTCAGGTTGCGATTACTTCCAGAGACTTAGAAAAGCTGAAAACAACAGCTGCAGAACTCGAAAGTGAAACTGGCAGAAAATGTTTACCTCTTCAATGTGATGTTCGTCATTATGAAGAAGTAGAAAATATGCTTCAGGAAACTTTAAAAGTTTTCGGAAAAGTGGATGTTCTTTTAAACAATGCGGCAGGAAATTTCATTTCGCCAACAGAACGTTTATCTGCAAATGCATTTGATACTGTTATCGATATTGTTCTTAAAGGTTCTAAAAACTGTACACTGGCTTTTGGAAAACACTGGATCGACACGAAACAAACATCTGCAACGATTTTAAATATTGTAACAACTTATGCGTGGACTGGTTCTGCTTATGTGGTGCCAAGTGCAACGGCTAAAGCCGGGGTTTTAGCCATGACAAGAAGCCTTGCCGTAGAATGGGCTAAATACGGAATCCGTTCTAATGCTATCGCTCCGGGACCATTCCCAACAAAAGGAGCATGGGATAGATTATTGCCGGGAGATCTTTCTGAAAAGTTTGATATGGCAAAAAAAGTGCCGTTGAAACGTGTAGGAGATCATCAGGAATTAGCCAATTTAGCAGCTTATTTAGTTTCTGATTTTTCAGCTTATGTAAATGGTGATGTTATTACAATCGACGGAGGCGAATGGTTAAAAGGTGCCGGACAATTTAATTTATTAGAAGCAATTCCAGAGGAACTTTGGGATCAGCTTGAAATGATGATAAAAGCAAAAAAGAATAAATAATTACAAGTGCTTACTAAATTCAGAATATTTTTTAAAACTATACTGATTGCACGAAATCCCGAAGGTTTACTTTCGGGATTTTTTTTAAAATAAAAACAAACATTTTAACCATATAAGTGATATAAGTTCAGTTAAGTACTATTTTGCTTAAAAATTTTTCTACTTAAATTTAGTTACATTACTTATATGGTTAAATTACATTCTATGTTTAGCAATTCAGTTTAATTATTATTTTTGCCAAACAAATATCAAACAAAAATTTTATGCTCATTATTGGAATTGCAGGAGGAACTGGAAGCGGAAAAACAACGGTTGTACACCAAATCATGAATGAATTGCCAGACACAGAAGTTGGAGTAATTTCTCAGGATTCGTATTATAAAGAAAACCATAACTTGTCTTTTGACGAGAGAGCATTAATAAACTTTGATCACCCTCGTGCCATTGATTTTGAATTATTGGTAAAACACCTTAAAGCTTTAAAAGCAGGAGAAACTATCGATCAGCCGGTTTATTCTTTTATTCAGCATAACAGAACCGACGATACGATTTCAACTCATCCAAGAAAAGTAATGATTGTGGAAGGGATCTTAATTTTAACAAATCCGGAATTAAGAGAGCTTTTTGACATTAAAGTATATGTTCACGCTGATTCTGACGAAAGATTAATTCGTCGTTTAAAAAGAGATATTTCTGAACGCGGACGTGATATTGACGAGGTTTTAAACCGTTATCAAACAACATTAAAACCTATGCACGAACAATTTATCGAACCAACAAAAGCTTTTGCAGATATTATTATTCCAAACGATAAATACAATACGGTTGCAATTGATGTAGTTCGGGCCGTAATTAATCAGAGAATTTTATAATTTTTATCGTAAATTTAAACCATAAAAATACAAGCTTCCCGATAATTATCGGGAATGCTTTCTATAATGTCTAAAACTCAATCATATACAAAAGAAACAATCTTATATGAAATTCAAAAATCCGTATAAAGACAAAAAATGGTTTAAATTCCTGGGCAATAAATACGTCTGGGTATTGTTGTTTTTTGTTATCTGGATGTTATTTTTAGACAATTACTCCTATTTTGACCATCGTTTTTTAGACGGACAAATTAATGAGCTGAAAGACAACAAAAAATATTATCAGGAAGAAATAAAAAAAGATCAGGAACAGATCAAACAACTTAAAAATCCTGAACAAATAGAAAAATATGCCCGCGAAAAGTACTTTATGAAAAAGGACAGCGAAGATATTTACATCATTCATTTTGAAGGAGACACTATTCAGGAAAAAGAATAATTCAGAAAAAACACCAAATGGCCACTAACCTATTCGAAGATTTTAATCCGATTTCATCCAAACAATGGAAACAAAAAATTCAGTTTGAATTGGATGGAGCCGATTACAACCAAACTGTTATTTGGAATTCTCCAGAAGATATTCAGGTAAAACCTTTTTATCACAGCGACGAATTTACCAAATCAGCTTCTGTACAAACTCAGGCATCAGAATTTAAAATCTGCCAAAATATATTTGTTCACGATGTCGAAAAATCTATTAATAGAGCCCTAAATACTATTGAAAGAGGTGCCGAAAGTTTACGTTTTACAATTCAAAACGAAAATACTGATGTACAGAAATTATTAGAAAATCTTCCTTTAGAAGGCAGAATTGTTTATTTTCATTTGAGTTTTCTCTCAATCGATTTCGTAAAAAAACTGGA
This sequence comes from Flavobacterium sp. 22659, assembly GCF_052044235.1. Lineage (NCBI taxonomy): Bacteria > Pseudomonadati > Bacteroidota > Flavobacteriia > Flavobacteriales > Flavobacteriaceae > Flavobacterium > Flavobacterium sp. 22659. Next base: position 14,406 of record NZ_JBQEMU010000006.1, on the reverse strand, counting down.
CGTTATTTCGGTTCAAAAAAATGCGATTTTTTATTGCAATCTTGATCCAATAGGACAATTGGCACGAGATGGAAACTGGTTTACAACATCAGATAAAAATAATTTTGAAACACTTGAAAAAATTTCAAACCAAACTAACTTTCCGTTTCTTAGTGTAGATTTAGGTTTGTATCAAAATTCGGGTGCAAATATTACACAGCAGATTGCTTATAGTTTAGCGCATGCTAATGAGTATTTAAACCGTTTCCCTGCTTCAACAAAAACAATAGTTTTCCAAATTTCTGTTGGAACAAATTATTTTTTTGAAATTGCAAAACTTCGCGCTTTACGAATGCTTTTTAAATTAATTGCTGCAGAATATAATCCAGATTTAGATTGTCATTTTTTAGTTACACCGACTAAGCGAAATAAAACGATTTACGATTATAATGTCAATATGCTTCGAACCACAACCGAATGTATGTCGGCAATTTTAGGCGGTGCAGATGCTGTGGCTAATTTACCTTACGATTCTTTATATCACAAAGACAACGAATTTGGTGACCGAATTGCCCGAAACCAGCTTTTAATTCTAAAACACGAAAGTTATTTTGATAAAGTTGACAATCCAGCCGATGGAAGTTATTATATAGAAAGTTTAACCGTTCAATTAGCAGAAAAAAGTTTGGCTTTGTTCAAAGACATTGAAGCAAACGGAGGTTTCCTAAAACTTTTGAACGAAGGAACAATCAAAAAGAAAATTCAGGAAAGTGCCAGTAAAGAACAAGAATTATTCGATTCTAAAAAAGAAGTTTTGTTAGGCACCAATAAATATCCAAACAAAGAAGACAGAATGAAACACGATTTAGAATTGTTTCCTTTTGTAAAAATCAAACCAAGAAAAACATTAATTACACCCATTATAGAAAAAAGATTAGCTGAAAAGCTGGAGCAAGAAAGACTTGAACTTGAATAAATTGATTTCAATCAGCTATATTTGAATATAAACCTAAATAATTATGGAAGCAATTAGAAGAATAATATCAGTTAAAAATCATTCAGTAACAGTTATTTTACCAGATGATTTTAAAGCAGATGAAGTAGAAGTAATTATTTTGCCTGTTCAAAATGATGAATATAAAATTCCACAATGGCAGATTGACCAAGTTAGAGAAAGAACAGAAACGTATTTAAAAAATCCCAAGAATGTTACTGACATTGATGATTTTTTAAAAGAAATTGAAAATGATTTATAAAGTTGTTATTATTGAAGAAGCTAAATTGGATTATAAAAAATCTTTATTTTTTTACAAAGATATACATCCAAAATTAGCTGTTAGATTTAATGATTCCTTTAAAAAAAGTTTAGAAACCATTAAACAAAACCCATTATTGTTTCAAATAAGATATGACAACGTTCGAATCATATTTTTAAAATCGTTTCCATACGCATTACATTATTCAATTTATGAAAATTGTGTTGTTATAAAATCCATTTTTCACACTTCAAGAGATAGCGAATTAAACATATTTTAAATAACAATTTTTACAATTGAGAAAAGACCTTAAACATATTCACCTTCAAAGTCAAAAGTCGAAAGCCGAAAGTCAAAAGTCTGAAGATTTGACTAACAACTTCACAACCGCCGAAGGAATTGAACTTAAAAAAAACTATTCTGAAAAAGATATAGAAGATTTGGAGTTTATTGATTTTGGAGCTGGCTTTACGCCCAATTTACGCGGTCCTTATGCTACTATGTACGTTCGTCGTCCGTGGACAATTCGCCAGTACGCCGGATTTTCGACTGCAGAAGAAAGTAATGCTTTTTACAGAAGAAATCTTGCTGCGGGTCAAAAAGGGCTTTCAATTGCTTTTGATTTACCTACGCACCGCGGCTACGATTCAGATCATGAAAGAGTTGTTGGTGATGTTGGAAAAGCAGGTGTAGCCATCGATTCTGTTGAAGATATGAAGGTATTATTCGATCAGATTCCACTAGACGAAATGTCGGTTTCAATGACCATGAACGGTGCTGTTCTACCTATTATGGCCTTTTACATTGTAGCAGCCGAAGAACAAGGTGTGGAATTGAACAAACTTTCGGGAACAATTCAAAATGACATTTTGAAGGAATTCATGGTGCGTAATACTTATATTTATCCACCTGCACCTTCAATGAAAATTATCGCTGATATTTTTGAATTTACGAGCAAAAAGATGCCAAAATTCAATTCTATCTCAATTTCAGGTTATCACATGCAGGAAGCCGGAGCAACAGCTGATATAGAATTAGCGTATACTTTGGCAGATGGATTAGAATATATTCGAACCGGATTATCAACCGGAATGACTATTGATGAATTTGCTCCTCGCCTTTCTTTCTTTTGGGCAATAGGAATGAATCATTTTATGGAAATTGCCAAAATGAGAGCCGGTCGAATGATTTGGGCAAAACTAATTCAGCAGTTTAATCCAAAAAGTGATAAATCATTAGCATTAAGAACGCACTGTCAAACCAGCGGCTGGAGTTTAACAGAACAAGATCCGTTTAATAATGTAGCCAGAACTTGTATCGAAGCTACTGCAGCCGCATTTGGAGGAACGCAGTCTTTACATACCAATGCACTTGACGAAGCGATTGCTCTGCCGACAGATTTTTCTGCCAGAATTGCACGAAATACGCAGATTTATTTACAGGAAGAAACTAAAATCACTAAAACCGTTGATCCTTGGGGCGGCAGTTATTATGTTGAATCTTTAACAAACGAAATTTTAGAAAATACCTGGAAACTTATTGAAGAAGTTGAGGAACTGGGCGGCATGACAAAAGCAATTGAAGCCGGAATTCCAAAACTTAGAATTGAAGAAGCAGCGGCCCGAAAACAAGCCAGAATCGACAGCGGTCAGGATATTATTGTTGGTGTAAATAAATTTAGATTAGAAAAAGAAGATCCGTTACATATTTTGGATGTTGATAACCAAATGGTGCGTAAACAGCAAATTGAGCGGCTTGAAGAAATTAAAGCAAAAAGAGATACTGAAAAAGTAAATCTATCACTGGAAAAATTAATTCATTGTGCCAAAACCGGAGAAGGAAACTTACTAGAAATTGCTGTAGAAGCTGCCAGAAACAGAGCTACACTAGGCGAAATCAGCGATGCTCTGGAAAGTATTTTTGGAAGGTTTAAAGCGCAGATTAAATCATTTAGCGGTGTGTATAGTGCAGCAATAAAAAACGACGAGAATTTTGAAAAAGCAAAACAGCTGGCTGATGCTTTTGCAAAACAAGAAGGAAGACGGCCAAGAATTATGATTGCCAAAATGGGACAAGACGGTCATGACCGCGGTGCAAAAGTGGTAGCAACTGGTTATGCCGATGTGGGTTTTGATGTAGATATAGGTCCGTTATTTCAAACTCCTGCTGAAGCTGCAAAACAAGCTGTAGAGAATGATGTACATATTTTAGGTGTTTCATCTCTTGCAGCCGGACATAAAACATTGGTTCCGCAAGTTATTGAGGAACTTAAGAAACATGATCGTGAAGATATTATGGTGATTGTGGGCGGTGTAATTCCAGCACAGGATTATCAGTTTTTATTTGATGCAGGTGCAGCGGCAATTTTTGGCCCGGGAACTAAAATTAGTGAAGCGGCTATTCAAATACTTGAAATATTAATAGACTAAAATAAAGTGCAAAAAAAATCCCGAAATAAATTCGGGATTTTTTTTTTAATTGGTTATTACAGCGTTGTTATCCGCTTCAATAAACGAGAGGTCGTAGCCTGCAAAATCTCGCATGTAACTTTTTAACGAGGTTCCAAAAGCATCTCTAAAATGCCTGTTCCCATTGTGTTTAAAAAAGTTTTTAACTGATCCGGCACCTCCTAAATGTGCCGCTGCTAAAATACCAGATTCGGTAATTTCTACACCATTAATAACTTTTCCTTCGTACTTTCTGATTTCATTACGTAAAATCCATTTATTTTTAGATAATAACGCAACAAAAGCTTTTTCCTGTAGTGCAGGATCTTTTAAAAAGGCTTCGTCATTTTTAACTCCGATAGCGCGTAAGGCTTTTGTACCAAATTGATATTTTCCCATGTAACCCAGTGAATTTACCATTCGGTATTTTCCCTGAGATTCTTTAAAAGCTACTGCTTCTTTAAAACCGATTAGATGATTTCCGGTATAAGGGACGTTTAGATTTACTTTAGGATATTCATCCTTTTCTAAAGATGGAAAGATATATTCTGATCCATCTGTTTTTTCTGTTAGAAACCACGGTTTGGTTTCGACGTTAAAGGGCTTAAAACCCAAACTTAAAAATGTAATAATAACGATTAAACTCGCATAAAAATACCACTTCTTTATCATAAATTGTTTTTCTTCAAAACGCTGTCACCCTTTTGAAATTTCTACGATGCAAAGATAAGGAATACAAAACAATACTGTTATTCAACAACTTACAGGTTTGTCAAAATTTTAAAACCTCGCTTAACCCGCTAATGATGCAGTTTTCGAAGCTTTATCATAAATTGAAACTGAGGTTAAAAATTCCAATATTAAATTTTCAAAAAACGGCATTTTTATCAAATTTTTATCAATTTAGTTAAAATAGAAAGACAAAACCTACAATATTAATCTTTTTTTTATGAAAACAATATTTTAACTTACAGAAATTTACCTTTAATTAACAAGTTAAAACTTTCTTTTTAGGTCAATTTGAAATAATTTATGTGTAAAATTGCTTTTGAAAATCATTTTTTACTCTATTTTCTCCTATTATTTTACCTAAAAATAATATTGAGTTTAAAATAAAATGATCATCTTAATTTTTATAATTCCATAAAAAAACCGAAGCTGTAAACTTCGGTTTCTTTTATTAGAGAATATCTAAACTTTATCTTGTTACACCTTGACTAGCAATCCAGTCTGAGTATTTTTTTGCATTTTTTGTATGATCTGCATAATTTGAAGCAAATTCATGATAACCAAAACGATCAACACTTGCACAGAAATATATGTAATCGTTTTTCTCTGGATTTAAAACTGCTTCTAGTGCAGTTATATCAGCCATTGCGATTGGTCCCGGAGGAAGTCCGATATTTATATAAGTATTGTATGGAGATTTCATAACTAAATCATTATAGAAAACTCTTTTTATAACCTGATCAAAATTATTATCTCTTAATTTTAATGCATAAATCACAGTAGGATCTGCCTGTAATGGCATTTCTAAACGCAGACGGTTTAGATAAACTCCTGCAATTCGAGGTCTTTCATCTTTTTTAACTGATTCTTTATGAACAATTGATGCTAAAATAGAAACCTGAACTGGAGTTAAACCTTGTTTTTTTGCTTGTTCGATTCTTTCAGGTGTCCAAAATTTATGGTATTCTTTGATCATTTTATCACGGAACTTTTCTGCAGATGTATTCCAATACACTTCATACGTATTAGGGATAAACATAGCAAAAACATTTTCTTCGTTAAATCCGTTGTCTGATAAAAATTTAGGATCTCTAAAAGCTTTCAATAAAGATAAACTGTCTGCTTCTATTTCAGAACCTACTCTGCCTGCAAAATTTTCTAAGCGCTCCTGATTGTTAAACGCTAATTTAACCGGAACATTAGAACGCATTGCACGAACTAAATCAATGTTGTTCATGTCTTTTTTAAGAAGAAAACGACCTGATTTTACATTTTCAGGGTAACTTCTTTTATTGGCAACTAATTCAAAATTGTCAAAATTCTTGATATAAGGTTCTAATATTTTTTTTACGTCACTGTAATTTGATCCTGTTGGAACATGAACGTAAACTTCTTTTTCTTCAAATTTTGTATTGGCACTAAAAATTTGGCTGATTAAAATAAAACCGTAAATCAGAAGAACAGAAATTACGGCTACAGCAGTTATCGTGATAATTTTCTTTAATTTCAAAGCGATTGGTTTAAATGTTTTTATTGATTAACTGAAAAATTGCTTCATCATGGTATTGGTTATCGAGCAAAATCCAGTCTTTTTTAATTCCTATTTTCTCGAAACCAAATTTAGTAAAAAGAGCTATACTTGCTTCATTTTTTGTACTAATATTTGCATAAAGCTGATGCAGATTTAAATTAAAAAAAGAATATTTAATTAAAAGCTCTAATGCCTCAGAACCAATATTTTGCCTTCTATTTTCATCTTTTTGAATCACAATACCGATTCCTGCCCTGTTATTCCTCGGATCAAATTCAAACAAATCAATTAATCCAATGGCAGGAAAATGCCGGTCTTGACAAATTGCCAGACGCAGTTGTTTTGCTTCATAAATATCCTGTTGTGCATTTTCAAGATACTGACGAATTAAAAAACGGCTGTAAGGTGTATTGGTATTGCTGACTTCCCAAATGCTCTGGTCATTTTCCATTCCATATACAAATTCCAAATCTTCTGGTTCAAGTGCACGAAGATAAATAGTATCGCCTTTGAGTGTGATCATTCTCTTGTTTTAGATTTTAGAGTGTTGATTTTAGAATTTGTCTTCGACTCACTCGGATTGACATTGTTAATTAGATTTCTATAGTTCCTTTGAAAACAAATTTAGCAGGACCTGTCAAAAAGACGTTTATAAAATGATCTCCTAATTTATCAAAAGAAACTACAAGTTTTCCTCCTTCAACATTTAAATTAATCGAAGTTTTATCAGTCTGTCCAATTGCATTCATGGCAATTGCAACTGCTGTTGCTCCAGTTCCGCAGGCTAAAGTTTCGTCTTCAACACCTCTTTCGTAAGTACGAAGTGAAAAAGTGCCGTCATCTACTTTTTTTACAAAATTAATATTGCTTCCTTTTTCACCGTATAGTTCACCGTAACGAATTGAAGCACCGTTTTCTTTTACATTATAATGTTCTAAATCATCTACAATTTGTACATGATGTGGTGATCCTGTATTTAAAAAAGTATAAGAATCATTTTTTTGTACTTCATCAACATCGATCATTTGCAGTGAAACAATCGAATCATTACCAACTGATGCATGGTGCAATCCGTCAGTAGCAATAAATGTCGTTTTGTCATTAATAACTCCTAATTGATTTGCAAAAGCTACAAGGCAGCGTCCTCCATTTCCGCACATCGAACTTTGGTTTCCGTCTGAATTATAGTAAACCATTCTAAAGTCAGTTTCAGAATCATTTTCTAACAAAATAAGTCCATCAGCTCCAATTCCGAAACGTCTGTCGCACAAGCGCTCAATTAGTTTTACATCTTCTTTTGGGAAGAAATTAGATCTGTTATCGATCATTACAAAATCGTTGCCTGTACCTTGATATTTATAAAATTCTACTTGCATTTTTTAGTCGTTAAGAAGTACAAAAGTACGAAGAAACTCCGAAGATTAATTAACGAAATGTTAATCATTGTTAAAGAGCGTTAAACCGTTTTATCAAATAATTTTTTGGTATAATTTTACGTTATAAATGTTAAAAACAAATATCTAAAATAACTTAAAAACATAAACTGTAATATGAAAAAATTTTCAACCTTATTTTTAGTTTCACTACTAAGCGGTGCTACTACCCTTGGTGCTTACAAGTTATTATTTGACAGCAGTGATTCTTTTTTTGGAAAAGGAAATTCTGTTGTTACCCTTGCTCCTAATTCATACGGAAGAACGGTTGGATTACCTGGCGAAGCTGTTGATTTTACTGAAGCGGCAGACAAAACAATTCACACGGTTGTTCACGTAAAAAATGTTTCCCGAAGAACTGTCAGCAACCCAATGATGGAATTTTTCTATGGATACGGCGGACAGCAGCAACAAGAACAGGTAGGAACCGGATCTGGTGTTATTATTTCTGAAGATGGATATATTGTAACAAATAATCATGTTATTAAAGATGCCACCGAAATTGAAATAACACTAAATAACAAAAAATCTTATAAAGCAAAATTAGTCGGCACCGATTCTAAAATGGATATCGCATTATTAAAAATTAATGCTGATGAGAAGTTACCTTATACTGCTTTTGCCAATTCTGATTCTGTAAAAATTGGCGAATGGGTTTTAGCAGTTGGAAATCCGTATAACTTAACGTCGACAGTTACTGCCGGAATTGTTTCGGCGAAAGCCAGAAATTTAGACCAAAGCGGTATTCAGTCTTTTATTCAAACTGACGCTGCTGTAAATCCTGGAAACTCTGGAGGTGCATTAGTAAACACAAGAGGAGAATTAATTGGAATTAATACTATGATTTCGTCTATGACAGGATCGTATGTTGGGTACTCATTTGCAGTCCCTTCAAACATTGCCAGAAAAATTATTGAGGACATTATGGAATATGGAAATGTTCAAAGAGGTATTCTAGGTGTTGAAGGAGGCGAATTAAACAGTACGGCTTCAAAAGAATTAGGAATTACTGAGACTCAAGGTTTCTACATTAACAAAGTTTCTAAAAATTCTGGTGCCGAAAAAGCGGGATTGGCAAAAGGTGATATTATTGTAAAATTAGATGAGCAAAACATTTCGACTTTTGCTGATTTATCTGGTTACATTAATACAAAACGTCCGAATGATGTCGTAAAAGTAACTTACATTAAAGACGGAAAAACTAAAACTGTTCCGGTTACTTTAAGCAAAAATGAATTCTTTAGTACTGAATTTAAAGGTATTGAATTAGAAAACATTGATGCTGCTGATAAAAAGAAATTCAGAATTGATTATGGTGTAAAGATCAAAAACATCACAAATGAGAATTTAATGCAGTATCAAAATGAATTACAAGGAAATATCATCTTGAGCATAGATAACGTAAAAGCTACAAACGTTGAAACTGTTTCTAAATTATTGAACAAAAAGGACGAAGGACAAAGTATTCGTATCGAAATGATCAATAAAAACGGAGAAATATTTAGAATCATTATTTAGTCTCAGTTTACAGTCACAGTATTCAGTTCTTTGAAAATGTAAACTGTGAGTGCGACAGAAAACTTTAAAAAAAGCCATCTTAAGAAATTAAGGTGGCTTTGTGTTTTTATAAAATAAATGCTAAAATAGTTTACGAAATCGATTGAAATAGATACTTTTGCGCCAAATTATAAAATAAGTGAGTGTTTTATTATTTCAATTTAATCAATTATGAGCAAAAAAACTTTATACCAAAAAGAGGTATCATTACAGGTCGACCGAAGAAGAGCTGGTGTCGAATTAATCAAAGTGATAAGTGATTTATGGTATGACAAGTCCATCGAAATGGTTTTATTTAAAAATCAATTATTGGATAAAAATGTCAGCGACATTATCAATCTTCATCAATATGCCGGTGAATTTGTGGGCAAACCTATTACAATTTTCGATTCGGTCGAAATCGCAAAAGTTGTTTTATCATTAGATCTTCCGCCTGCTAAAATAGATCTGGGTAAATTAACTTATGAATATCGCCTTGAAGATGAAAAATATCCAGACGCAAGATATTTTGTTATCGAAAAATTAAAAAAGTCAAAATCTTCAAAAGAAATTCAACCTAAAGATGTTGTTCTCTACGGTTTTGGAAGAATAGGACGTTTATTGGCAAGAGAATTAATGTCTAAAACCGGAAAAGGAAACCAATTGCGTTTGAGAGCTATTGTTACCCGAGATAAAAACGACGCAACAAGTTTAGAAAAACGAGCTTCGTTATTGCGTTATGATTCTATACATGGCGATTTTCAAGGTTCTGTAACTGCTGATTCTAAAAACAATGCTTTAATAATAAATGGAACAACAGTTCATGTTATTACTGCAAATTCTCCAGAAGAAATCGATTATACTGAATATGGAATCAATGATGCATTAGTAATCGATAATACTGGAGCTTTTACTACCCAAGAAGCATTAAAAAGACATCTCAAATCTAATGGAGTAAATAAAGTTTTATTAACAGCACCAGGAAAAGGAATTCCAAATATTGTTCATGGTGTAAATCATAACGAATACGATCCAGATGAAAATAATATTTTTTCTGCTGCTTCCTGCACAACAAATGCTATTACACCAGTTTTAAAAGTTATTGAGGAAACTTTAGGAGTTGTAAAAGGGCATTTAGAAACGATTCACGCTTATACAAACGATCAAAATCTGGTCGATAATATGCATAGAAAATACCGTCGCGGAAGGGCTGCTGCCTTAAACATGGTTATTACTGAAACAGGCGCTGGAAGTGCTGTCGCAAAAGCTTTACCGTCTTTAGAAGGAAAACTAACTTCTAATGCTATCAGAGTTCCTGTACCCAATGGTTCTTTAGTGGTTTTAAATTTAGAGGTTAAAAAAGCAACATCAATTGCTGGTATAAACAAAATCATGAAAAAATATGCTCTTGAAGGAGAACTGGTAGAGCAGATAAAATATTCATTGAATAATGAATTAGTTTCATCTGATATTGTTGGAACTTCGGCTCCTTCTATTTATGACAGCAATGCCACTATTGTTTCAAAAGATGGAAAAAATATTGTACTTTATATTTGGTACGACAATGAATATGGTTATAGCCATCAAGTTATTCGTTTAGCAAAATATATTGCTAAAGTAAGACGTTATACTTATTATTAATTCACAACCAAACTAACTTTTTTCTAAAACCATCAGGATATCCTGGTGGTTTTTCTTTTCCTTAAATAGGAAGCACTGTTGTACTCTTTACTTCTGAAATAACAAAAACAGTATTTATTAAAGAGACCTCAGGCAGAACTGATAATTTTTTTTGATGAAAATGATGGTAACTTTCCATGTCAGGAATTATAATTTTCAACATATAATCGAAATTTCCTGAAACATAATTACATTCTACAACTTCAGGAAGATTCAAAATCGACTGATTAAATCCTTCTGATGTATCATAAGTTTGTTTTGTCAGCGTAACCTGGCAATAAACTGTCAAATTATTTCCAAGTTTTTTCTTGTCTAAAAGCGTCACATATTTTTCGATAATACCATCTTTTTCAAGGCGTTTCACTCGATCATGAACTGGTGTCAAAGACAAATTTATTTTGTTTGCAATGTCTTTTAAAGTGTAGTGTGCGTCTTCCTGTAAAAGACGTAAGATTTTTTTGTCAATTTCATCTAAAGCCATAACGAAAACGTTTTATTAAAATTAGTATGATTTAGTCTTTTTTTCTTTTTAAAGAATAAAATTCACCCCTAAACAGAATATTTTTCTGTAAAATTAAAAAATAAAATAATATTTTCTTATTTATTATCCGTTAAACCATAATTTATTCTCTATCTGTAGATTTGTAAAACAATTTCAATAAAAACAAAAAAATATAACAAAATGATAATAGGTGTTCCTAAAGAAATAAAAAATAACGAAAACAGAGTTGCCTTAACTCCTGCAGGTGTATCTGAAATGAAAAAACATGGACATACAGTTTATGTTCAATCTACTGCTGGTTTAGGAAGTGGTTTTACTGATGCAGAATATGCTGAAGCTGGTGCAGTTGTTTTACCAACTATTGAAGAAGTTTATGCAATTGCAGAGATGATCATTAAAGTAAAAGAGCCAATTGCTTCTGAATATCCATTGATCAAAAAAGATCAATTATTATTCACTTATTTCCACTTCGCATCTTCAGAAGAATTAACTCATGCAATGTTAGAAAAAGGAGCTGTTTGTTTAGCTTACGAAACTGTAGAGAAAACAGACAGAAGCTTACCATTATTAGTTCCAATGTCTGAAGTTGCGGGTCGTATGGCAATTCAACAAGGAGCAAAATACCTTGAAAAACCATTAAAAGGAAGAGGAATTCTTTTAGGAGGTGTTCCTGGTGTTCCGCCTGCAAAAGTATTAGTTCTAGGTGGAGGAATCGTAGGAACTCAAGCTGCAAAAATGGCTGCTGGATTAGGTGCGCAAGTTACTATTATGGACTTAAGCTTACCACGTTTACGTCAGTTAGATGATATCATGCCAGCAAACGTGAACACAGAAATGTCTAATCACTACAATATTACAAAAGCAATTAAAGATGCTGACTTAATTGTTGGGGCTGTTTTAATTCCGGGAGCAAAAGCACCTCACTTAATTACTCGTGATATGCTTAAATTAATGCGTCCAGGAACTGTTGTTGTTGACGTTGCTGTAGATCAAGGTGGATGTATTGAAACTTGTACTCCTACAACTCACGAAAACCCAACTTTCATTATAGATGATATCGTTCACTACTGTGTAGCTAATATGCCAGGAGCTGTTCCTTACACTTCTACATTAGCTTTAACAAACGCAACTTTACCATATGCTGTGCAATTAGCAAACAAAGGGTGGGAAAAAGCATGTGCTGAAAATGAAGAATTGAAAAAAGGGTTAAACGTAGCTAATGGAAAAATCCTTTACAAAGGAGTTGCAGAGGCTTGGAACTTACCTTTTAACGAAAAAATAGTATTAGCAAACGCATAGTGTTAATACTTAAATAAGTGCTTACTAAGTCACTATTACAAAGGCTTTTCTTAATTGAAAAGCCTTTTTTTATGGCATAAAAAAAAACCTGCCATCAAGACAGGTTTTCAATATAGTAAGCTTTTTTATTTTTTATTATCTAAAACTTCAGTCATAACTTTTGCTTCAGTTCCATTTGGGAAAGTAACTTTAATCTTTTGAGCTATCGTTGGAGCAATTTCCGTAATGGCTTTTTTATCGTAAGACTCGCCTTTCTTAATATTCCAGCCATAGAAAATAGCCGGAACATGGGTATCATAGCTGTAAATTGTTCCGTGTGAGGTTCCTGTTGGAGTATATTCTATCATACCTGGTTTATCAACAATTACTAAATCACCATTTTGTGTAACATCATAGCCTTTTGCAACAAAATTAAGAGCATAATCATTCCCAGCATTAGCTAAAACTTCTTCTTCTGTATACACTTTTTTAACTTGTGGCTGTGTAATTAAAAACTCTTTAAAAGCTTGCTTTACTTTTAAAAGTTCTAATCCTTTCTCTTTAATAATTTGTTTATTAAAGAAAACATTAAAGTTTGAATAATTCTGAATCAAATCCACCCCAAAAGTTTTTACAGAAAAATCCTGAAGAGTTTTCTTAACTTCTTTTGAAGGATAATTATCAACATTATACTTGCGATCCTTTAAATAAATTACATTTTCTGCACCTGCGTGATCTGCTGTTAAGAAAAGTAAATAATTCCCTTTACCAACCGTTTTATCAAGATAAGCTAAAAAGTCAGCAATTGTTTGATCCAATCTCAAATAAGTATCTTGAAGTTCCATTGATCTTGGTCCAAGCAAATGACCAACGTAATCTGTAGAAGAGAAACTAACAGTAAGGAAGTCTGTAATATTATCTTTTCCTAATTCCTCCTTCTCGATTGCTCTTTTAGCAAATTCTGCCAGCAAATCATTTCCAAAAGGAGTAGCACGGATAACTCCAGCATCATTTTTCTCATACATTGATTTTAGATCATATGGAAAAACTGGTGCAGCACTTCCATATAATTTTCCTTCATAAGGATTATTATCTGGAAGACTTTCATTGTAAACCGAAGCAGGTTTGTACAAATCCCATCCCTTGTTAATATATTTTAAGTAGTTTTTTTCATTATTGAATTCAGTAACCCAATCAGGCAGTTTATCGCCATAAAAAGTACTAGAAATAAACGAACCTGTTTTACTGTACCAAAATGCCCAATTAGCAAAATGACCAGCCGGTAATATAGCTCCACGATCTTTTAAGCTCATTCCAATTACTTTTCCATTAAAATTTGTAGCCATTCTAACTTCATCTGTAATCGTTGTACTTTGAAGATTTTTAGGAGACATTGCACCTTCTTCTGCAGTACCGTCTCCTACAGTTTTAACTCCTGCATCATCGGTACAATACATTTCTTTTCCAAGAGTCCTGCTGAACCATTCATTACCAACAATTCCATGAGTAGCTGGTGTTGTACCAGTATAAATTGAAGCATGTCCAGGGGCGGTGTAAGTTGGCATATAATTGTAATGCATATTCTGGAAAGTAAATCCATCATTCATTAATCTCTTAAAGCCGTTTGGAGAAAAATCATCAGAAAATCGATATAAATATTCCATTTTCATTTGATCGACAACTATACCCACAACTAATTTAGGACGTTGTTGTGCACTCAAACTTGTGATAACAAAAAGTGCCAACAGTAAAATACTTTTCTTCATGTTTAATAAAATAATTTAAACACAAAAATACTCATTCAAAATCTAAAATTCTAAAGTATCTATACCTAAGACAGACAATTGACTATAATTTAACAAAAATTGAACGCTACATCTTCTTAAACATAATTATCAGAAGATTTTAAAACTTTATAATAGAAATAATTTAGTGTTATTTCCCTCCTGCGAGCTATATTAAGAACCTTTCCTATGGTTTCAGGTGCAGGAAATCCTGTTCTATATTATGATTAAATCCGGGCAGTATTTAAATT